>NZ_JAAAPJ010000028.1 GCF_009909145.1 Corallococcus silvisoli | reverse complement strand
CTGATCACACGGCGACAGCCCGCGTCGAGCCTCTGCCGCTTGCCTGCTCCCTTGAAGTAACCTGATCGGCGCTCTAGGGGATTGCCCGCGTCGTCCGTGCGGGCCCTGTCGCCGCGACCTCCCCGCGGGGAAGTCGCGGCGCGCGGCGAGGCCGCCAGAGGCGCGTGATTCAGCTCACTGGATGATGGTGGTGACCTGGGTCTCGCATGTGTCGGTTTCGATGTGGGACTGCCGTGCATCGAAGGCGCAGGTCGCGATGCCGTAGGTGGTCGCGTAGAGGGTGGCCGAGCAGACGCCGCCGGAGACGGAGACCACCAGCTGCCAGACACACGTCTTCGCGCCGGGGTTGGCCGGGTCCCGTTCGTTGTTCGTGTAGTAGTAGTACTGGCTCACTGCCGTGAGGGGAGGCAGGTTCATCCGGAAGTAGCCCGTGATGTTGGGCGGCGGATTCGAGCCCAACGGGTAGGGCGGCAGCCAGGTGGGAGTTCCGTAGAGGCTGTATCCGGGGAACAAGTTGGCGCCAGTCCAGTTGGCGATGAAGAAGGTCTCCGGGACGGTGGCTGCGAGCGACGACGAAGCACCTCCCCGGCTGCGCTGTGGGAGTTGCACCGTCTCCTGGGCGCGGATGCTGACGAACTCGCTGCGCCGGGTGAGCAGCTCGATGTCACCTTGGTGGTGGTACTGCGGCTCCGCGAACGCAAGCGACGGCATGAGGGACAGCAGGGAAACAGCCAGCGAGCACTTGAGGTTCCGCTTCATGAGGATGGGCTCCTTTGCCTGCCGCGGAGGGATGCAACGCGTGCAGCCGCGACCTCCACTCAGGGAAGGTGCGGTCGCGATATCGTACTCCAGGTGAGTGTGATTTAGCTCGCTGGATAATCTGTATAATGGTGAAGTCACGGTTGCACCGCCCGTGGGTCTTTACCTCTCCGACTTGAAGCCATCCGTGTCCAGCCAAGGCGACCACCGCGCTGACACCGGGGGGGGCCGGTCGCCACGCTTCGGGCGTGGCGACCGTCCTTGCGTCGACGACGTCAGGAACAGATGCCGAGCGGCTGCGATTCAGTGAGGTTCAGCAGCGCCCAGTTGCGGGTGATGCCGGGCCAGCTCGCGATGGTCACCCACCATGTCTTGCTGAAGAAGAGGATGCGGATCTTCGCGAACGCCTTCAGCGTGCCCGACAGCGTGTTCAGGTTGAGGTCCGACTTGAGCTTCCAGTCGAGCGTGCACACCGGCCAGAACAGCTCACCCGAGGACGGCATGGTCGCATTGATGAGGGCCACGCTCCCCTCCACTCCGAACGCCACGATGATGACGTCCACCGAGGCCGAAGCCGTGACGTTGGACCACCCGCCCGGAGTCGCCGACAACTTGGCCACCGTCGGGCCAATCTGCCCGTAGACGGTCAGCTTCACTCCGCCGGCGAGCGCCGCCTTCACGGTGATGGGCACCGGGCCCACCACGAACGTCTTGGAGACAGAGAAGAACGTGCGGCTCCAGTTGATGGGCGGCGGCGAGTACTCGGCGTACAGGCTGCTCGACCAGATCTCCTGCCCCAGCAGGTACAGGGCCGCGGTGCCACTGTTGGCGCCCCCGGCCTGGCCCGACACGTTGGCCCGCCCGCGGACCAGCTCCTTCTCCGTCGAGAAGGCGGTGCCGAAGATCTTGCCCTCCGCGACGGACTGGACCTTCTTCTCCGCGGTCTGCGTGGCCGTCTCCGCGGTGACCACCGCGTTGATGGAGTAGCCGGCGCCGAAGATGCTGTTGCCGAACTTCTCCGTGCGGACGTACGTCTTGTTGAACGTCTGGACCGGGTTCGTCCACGGCATGATCTCCGTGGGCGGCGGCACCAGGTGCTGGAACGCCTCGGGGATCGTCGCCTGCTGGATGGTGATGTTGTGCGTGTAGTCCGTTGGATCCAACTGGAGCACGCCCCCCGTCCTGTTCGTCTCGTCCTGGAGGATCGCGTACTCCTGGCCGACCGTGTACGTCGTGTTCGGGTTGAACGGAGCCACCTGCGACTCCCAAGCCACCCGGTCATTCATCACATAGCCCGCGGGATAGACCGCGAACGGATACTTCCCAGGCTGAACCACGTAAGGATTCGGGTCGACATAGCTCTGTGCGACCGCGAACCCCGGGAACACCACCGCAGCCAGCGCGATGGTACGGAATACGGACTTGAACATGTTTGGCCTTTCCTTGGGTGAAGCCAGCGGGTTTTACTCTCCGTGAAAACGCAGACATCGGTCGGTTGATGGCAATCCAGGCGTGTTGCCATTGCTGGGAATCGCCAGGAGAAGCGGTCGCGTCAGGTCCTCGTCAGCGAATGAGGTCGGAGCCCGGCTGTGAAGGGACGGCGCCCGTGGGCGTGTCGACGAAGACCGTGGCCATCCGGCGGATCTCGGGATGGCGCTCGTTCTGGCTGGCCCAGCGCAGCAATGCCATGGCGTCTGGCACGGAGCCGCGGACCTGGCCGAGGAGTTGGACGATGTCCGCGCGGACGCCATCCGAGGAGTCCTTGCGCAAGGCCTGTCCCAGCGCTGGAAGCAGGGGGGCCAGTGGACGGAATCCGCAGGAGAAGACAGCGCTCCTGCGCACCTCCGACACGGTGTCTGACAAGAGTCGCTCCGCCAGGAGACGGTCCGCCTCGGGGCCGGGGATCGCGCGCAAGGCCACCAGCGCCGACTCCCGGACCTGCGGAGACTCCGAGCGCAGCGCATCGGTGAGGGTCTGCAGCGCGCTCGGCGCCCGGGTGTTGCCCAGGGACCGCAGGATCAGGGACTGCTGCTCCGGCGAGCGCGCGCCGCGGTAGTTGTTCTTCAGCTCCTCGACCAGGGCATCGGAGCCCCGCGCGTCGGTGTCGCCCATCTGGTACGCGGCATTGCCGAACGCCAGCGTCGCCGTGCCCCGCAGCTTCGGATCCGGATCCTGGGCCAGCGTTCGCAGCGCATCCACGCCCTCCCGGTTGGGCTCACCCGCCGAGCCCAGCGCGGAGACCGCGTCCATGCGGACATCCGACTCCAGCGCGGTGTCTCCAGACGCGACCACGAGGGAGCGGATGGCCTCCGGCGTGCTGGCCGCGGAGAGCGCCCCCAGCAGGGGACTGGCGGCCAGGGGCGTGAGCCCCGAGCGCAGCAGGTCGGGGACCTTGAGGGCCTCGGCGGGGCGGAGCATGAAGAGCGCCCGGAGCTGCTCCAGGGCCCGCGTCCGCGCGTCGTCCCGGGCCTTCTCGTCCTCGGGCAGCGCCCTCAGCTCCTTGAGGATGTCGTCGAGGCTCCGGTTCCCCAGCACCTGTCGATGGTGGGCGAGCGGATCCGTCGCCTGCCCCTGGAAGCTGGCGAGCATGGCGGTGCTCAGGAAGGGCTCGCGCGCCGCGAACGCGTTGCTCAGCGAAGGGTCCATCCGCCGCTCGAGCAGGCGCAGGCTCAGCTCGAGCTCGTTGGTCACCGTGGGGACGCCCTCGCCCGAGTCCACCGTCAGCCGCTCCCGGCCGTTCAGTGACTGCGGCCACAGGTCCTCGCCCAGCTCGATGTTCGTGACGCCGCCGACGCTCAAGCGCAGGTCCGACCCCACCGGGAGGAGCCCCTGCGGCGTCGCCACCGCGCCATAGGTCTTCTTGCGCTTCTCGAAGCGGTTCGCGGGCAGGCGCTGATAGTCCGCCAGGTAGCGACCGGAGGTGTCGTACTCCTCGGACTGCCAGGTGGCCGGAGGGACCCCGCGCACCACGAACTGGGATGACGCCACCAGGGTCCGGAGCAGCCCGCGCGCCAGCTCGTCCACGCCCTGCTCGAAGTGCGTCAGCGTCACCGCCCCCGCCTTGTCGAGCGTCACGAAGAAGGGCATCGCGAGGATGGCCATCATCGCCTGACGCGCATCGGGCGCGATCGCGCTCTGCTCCTCGACGCTCAACTCGAACACGCTCGGCTTCAGGTGCACGCGGAGCTTGATGGCCTCGGCGTTGACGGAGACGACGCCGACCTCCCACTCACCCCGGAGGGAGAAATGCATGCCGGCGGGATGGGTCGCGTCCTTGCCCTGTCCCGGGGACCTTCCAAAAGAGACCTTCAGGTCCGCGCTCGCGGCATAGCGGTAGAGCATCCCCGCCACCCAGGCCCGCGCCCCGGTCGGGTCCTTTCCCGACGGTGCTCCCGCGACGGAAACAGGTGGCGCTGGCGACGGGACACCCGTGGCCGTCGAGCCGCCTCCCGCGGCCGCGGCGGCCACCCCGGAGTGGTTCCACCAGACGCCTCCCAGGCCCAGCAACACCAGGACAGAGGCCAGCGCGATGATACGGAAAGGCTTCCGGCGCACGGAGTCCTCCGAAGGGCGGCGATGCCGCCGTCAGAGATGGGGTTGGAAAGGCAACACTTGTATGTCAATGCGACTTGAAGGCAGTGTTCGGGGATTCCACGACACTCAAAAAGCCACGGGTTCTTTCATGGAGAAGCCTCTCGGTCGCTCTCGTCTTGCTTTCGGGCTCGCGCTGTCCTGTCTCACCTCGGAGTTGGCCGCGGGCCGCTCGCCCCGGGCCATGCTCCGAACCACTGTCATGCTTCTTGGCTGCGCGGGGCTCGCCTGCTCCTCGACCCCTCCCGCACCGCCTCCTCCGAAACCGCGATGGCTGGGCTTCCAGGAGGCCAGCACGACCCACTCCGCGGGCGGGGGACAGGCGCGGGGACTCCACGCCGCCGACGTGAGCGGAGATGGAATCCCCGACCTGGTCCTCATCGCGGCGGCCGAGGAGCAGGTCTCCATCCTGGAAGGGACAGGGGGCGGAGCCTTCGGCGCCCCCCACTCCCTCGCGGCGGGCACGACGCCCATGGACGTGGCCCTCACGGACATCGACCGGGATGGTCACCAGGACCTGCTCATCGTCGGCCACTTCGCCAACGCGCTGACCGTCCGCCTGGGACGCGGAGACGGAGCGTTCCAGGAGGCCGTCTCGTACTCCCTGGGCAATCACTCCCAGCGGGTGCAGGTCGCGGACCTCGATGCGGACGGCAACCTGGACGTCATGACGAAGAATGCCGGCTCGGCCGGCTTCTTCAACGTCACCCTGCTCGCGGGTCGCGGGGATGGGACCTTCGGCGAGGCCCGCCCCCACTCCGTCACGGGCCTCCCCCGGGACCTGCTCATCGCGGATGTGAACCAGGATGGCGTGCCCGACGTCCTCGTTCTCAACACCAACAGCTTCACCGTCGACGTGCTGCTCGGGCAGCGGGGCGGACCGCTGAGGGCCGTGGCCTCGCATCTCTTGGGAGGAACGGGAGACGACGAGCCCTTCCGGTTCGCGACCCTGGACGTGAATGGCGACGCCCGGGTGGATCTGGTCATCTCCCATGGCCTTGGCGCCTCCGGCTATCTCTCCGTGCACCAGGGCGACGGGAGGGGTGGCTTCACGGCCACGTCCCGCATTCCCGTCGACGAGCCCGGCGAGCTCGTGGCCGCGGACTTCAATCAAGATGGGAAGCCCGACCTCGCGCTCACCAGCTTCTCGGGGGGTGTCTTCCTGCTGCTTGGCAAGGGGGACGGCACCTTCGAAGCGCCCGAGCGGGTCGCGTCCGGCGCGCCCCCCACGTCGCTGCTGGCCGCCGACCTGAACGCGGACGGCTTCCCCGACCTGGCGTGGACCACCCAGGACACGGTGGAGGTCCTCCTGGGGGTCACGACACCCGTCCAGCCCTAGCGAACACCAGGCCACGCTTTCCGTCCTTGTCAGACAGGCGGCCCTTTCAAGGCCGTCTGATAAAGATTTCTCCGCCCCGGTTCGGGGACCGGGGCCGCGGCGCGGTGCCTCCTGGCTCCGGTGGAGGCCGAGTCGCGCACCGAGGGCTGAGGCCTCGGGAGCGCGACCTCCCCGGAAGGACGGGGCTCCGGCGAGACATCGCCGGAGCCCCACCTGGACGACCTGGGACGGGGCGGCGCCGGACTACAGGCCGCGGATGTCGAGGTCGTCGCGCAGCGACAGGCGGAAGTCGTCCTGCGCCCACTCGTTCTGGAAGCGCACGGAGCCCGTGAGGAAGCCTTCGGCGTTCATCACGTTCTCGATCTTCTCCTTGCTCTCCGGACGCACGTTCCACACCGTGCCCTTGAAGCTGAACACCGTCACGCGGGACAGGTGCAGCTTCGCGCCGTCGGCGCCCATCAGCACGTCACCGGCCGTCAGGGTCCGGGCCTTCACCATCGTTCCGTCCTCGAGGACCATCGGGTGCTCGGCCGTCACCTCCAGCCGGCGGCCCTCCTGGGTCTCCAGCGTGAAGATGTCTTCCTGGGTGTCACCCGCCACGAAGCTGCGGATGGGCTGCTCGCCGTAGCTCAGCAGGTCCGCGGTGGAGTCCTGCGACAGCGCCGTCACCGTGTGAACGCCCGACTCGTAGGCCTCCGGCACCGGAACCATGCGGCCCGCGAACTGCACCTTCATGCTCGGCGTGACGCAGCCCGCGACACACGTCCCCAGCTTGGTCAGGTTGGGGATGCAGGCCGCCGACTCCACCGCGGGCACGAAGAACGTACAGCTGGAGCCCGCGGGCACCGCCGGGTACGAGTAGCAGCCGTTGGTGAAGACCTGGTACTCGTTCTCTCCATTCAGGTACGCCTCACGCGTGGCGGTGATGAGGCCGCACCGACGAGCCCACGCGTTGCGCCCCTTCGCCAGCTCCGACGTGGTGAGCTGGTCGTCCTGGAAGCAACGGGTGGAGAGCTGGGCCATGGCCGTGCTCGAGAAGCAGACTGCGAAGACTGCGGATGCGATGAGGATGTGCTTCATGGGTTCTCCGTTGGGTTGTGTTTCGGTGGACTGCGCTTGCAACGCCTACGGCACACCCACGGCGCTCCAGGCGTTGCGCACCGAGTTCACGACGGAGGCGTCGTACCGGTCCTGCGCGGCCTGGACGGTGTAGGCCTTGGCCTGGGACATGGTGGTGGTCGACGTGTAGTAGTTGGTCGCCGCGAAGTAGAAGGTCTGCGCCGCGCGGTTCATGCCGACGCCGCCCACGTTGATGGCGGTCTTCCCTCGCGGGTGCGTGCCGCCGGTGACCAGCAGCTTGAACGCCAGGTTCTGGATGCCCGAGTTCCAGTGCACGCCGCCGTTGTCCGCGGTGCCCGTGTAGCGCTCCGGGTAGTAGTCCTTGGACGAGCCGTCCTGCGTCGGGTTGCCCATGTAGCGCAGCGCGTCCCCGTTGATTCCCGGCGTCCAGATGAACTCGCCAATCATCCACACGTTCGCGTCCACCACGCCGCCGCGGGACCAGCTCTCGCAGATGGCGGCGGAGACGTCGGACAGGCTCTCGTTGAGCGCGCCGGACTCATTGCGGTAGACGAGCCCGGACTCGTACTGCGTCACCGCGTGGGTGATTTCATGCGACGCGACGTCCAGGTCCAGGCCGAGCTGGCCCGAGTTGACGCCATCGCCATCGCCGAAGACGACCTGCACGCCGTCCCAGTAGGCGTTGACGTAGCCGGAGCCGTAGTGGACGGTGCTGGTGATGCCCGCGCCGTGGTCGTCGAACGAGTCACGGCCGAAGACCGTCTCGTAGCAGGCGTAGGTCGTACCGAGGTGGGCGTAGTTGCGGTCGATGTGATTGTCGCCCGTGGCCGCGCCGCCCTCGCTGCGCCGCAGCGTGCCCGGCGTCGTCCACTGGTTGTTGGCCGAGTAGAGGTTGCGGTTCATGGCGGAGTGGATCTGCGGGTGCACGTCGAGGATCTTCCCCGTGGCGGCGTCCACGTAGACCAGGTCGCGCGCGGGCATGCCCTCGCGGGTGCCCACCCGCGTCACTTCGTACGCGGAGGACAGGACGCCCTCGGCGCTCAGGTAGTAGACGACGCGAGGCTCCCCCTGGGCGCTGAGCGTGCCCGCGCCAGCGGCCGCCGCCTCCTGGGGCGACAGGCGGCTCAGCGTCGACGGCTCCACGGCTCCGCGCGCCGAGCCGTTGGCCGCATACACCTCGCCGGAGGCATTGACGTGGACGATGAGCTCGCCGCCCACCACCGGCACGCCCTTGCGCACCTGATCATACCGGACGTGGGTGAAGCCGATGTCGTCCGTGCGGGAGGAGCGCGCGCGCAGCTCGTCCACGCGGAGGCGGAACACCGGGGCGATGGCGCTCAGCGCCGAGGTCAGCGCCTCGCCGGCCTTGGGGGCCACGAGCGACCTGTCGGCGGTCCCCAGGTTGCCGCGGATGAACGTGGGGACGCCATCCTTGCTGACGTCCACCACCTCCACCTGCTTCAGGGCGGCGAGGGCCGCCCGCACATCCGCCGGCCCCTGCTGGACGCCTTCGGGAGAAGCCGTTGCACCCTCGGGTGCGTCGCCACAAGCGGCACCCATCACGACACAACACGCGCCAATCAACCCCTGCGTCCAGGCTCGATTCACAATACGCTCCTTGCTGCTGTTGGATGGTGCTTCGCGGATACAGCGCAGACGCAGCCCTCCCGAGCCCCCGGAGGCGGGGGTCGGTGAGTCGACTGGGGGGCCGTGGGTGCGCTGGTACGTCTGGACATGCGGAGATGTCCACGGCGGGGCTGCTAGAGGTGACGCGTCATCCGTCTGACTTCATCGGGGGAGGCCCCTGATTCGGCCAATCCCGCGACCAGCGCGTCGAGCAGCAGGCTCTTGAGCTTCTCGTTCTCCAGCTTCGTGTAGGTGTCGACGGCGAGCTGCCGGTCGACCTGGGCGAGCCGGAACAGGAGGTCGTACTTCTCTCCGACCAGACCCTTCTTCACCGAGTCGGACAGCCCCCGGTCGATGGGGGCCAGCGCGAGCGAGGTCATCGCGTCTCGCGCGGCCGTGTCCTTGGGCGCCAGTTCGAAGAGCAGGTCGATCATCGCCATCCGCTCCAGCACGGGCTCGGGCTTGCTCTCCAGGAACTGGGCGCCGTCGGGGAGTTGCTGGAGGGCGGAGGGGTCCGCCAGCGAGTCCTTCAGCGCGGCGATCTTCGGTCCGGCGCCGTTCCGCGTGAGCTCCTCGAGGAAGACCTCCTTGCGGAAGAAGGCATTGAAGCGCCCCGCCCGATACTGGACCGCCGCCTGCTTCGCGGCCTCGCGTTCGACCTGGACCGGGTCCTGCGCTCCAGCAGGTACGGGCACGGCCTTGGCGGTCGCGGGCCGCTCCCCGGGGCGCGCGGGCGCCGGGGCGGTGGCGCTCCGGGCGCCGGGCGTCATCGCCGTGGCGCCCGGTGGCCGCGCCGCGCCGGGTGACGCTGGAGCCCCGAAGCCCACCCAGGCGACGAGGGCATAGACTCCCGTGCCGACGAGGACCAGCAGCCCCAGCCCGGGGCCCACCATGCGCGCCCCGGACGACTTCTTCACAGCGGCATGCTCAGGCGGATGTCCACTCATGGGCTCCACTCCTTCTCGATGATGAAGTGACGCGTGGGAGATCAGAACAGCCAGCTCGGCGGGCGAGGCTCCTTCGTGAGCCCGAAGAACCTGCGGTTGACGACCCGATTCTCCGGGTCCACCGTCACCTGGACGAGCGGCTCGGTGAAGGGCACCGTGACGACGAGCGTGTCCGACGTCGGCGCCAGGCCATAGTTCAGGGTGACCAGCTTCTTCTGCGTGGCGCCCTCCAGCAGGACGTCCACCGACACGGGGAAGCGGGTGCCGGCGACGGACCACTGCTGCGCCGTCACCGTGAGCGCGCCATTCGCCTGCTGGGTCGTCACGTTGAAGTAGGGCCAGTCCGGGTCTCCGCTGCCATGGACCCAGGCCGCGAAGTAGGGGGCCAGATCCTTGCCGGAGACGAACTCGAGCGAGTCGCGCAGGTCGCTGACGCCGCGGTGTCCCGGCAACTTCAAGAAGTGCTTGATGCCATCGATGACCGTCTGCTGGCCCAGCAGGGGCTCCAGTTGCAGGAAGAGAATCATGGGCCCTGTGCCATAGACATCCGCCGCGCGGGATACCAAGACGGGGGGCGGTGAATCTCCTGGCTGCGGATAGTAGGCGGCGGTGCGAGCCAGCCGGTCCCAGTAGGCCCGCGTCTGCTCGGCCTCGCCCGCGGGGCGGCTCTGGAGCTCGAAGATATAGGTGAGGTACTCGGCGATGGCTTCCTTCCAGATGAAGTCCATGGAGGTCGACAGCGTCGTGCGATTGCCGGCCCACTGGTGCACGACCTCGTGCATCAACGTGTGCATGGTCATGTCTGCGTAGTCGCGCCGCAGGTCTGGCAGGTCTTCGCGGAGGATGATGTTGCCAGGGTGCTCCGCCCCCAACCAGTCCGTGGGCCCGCTCGCGACGCGGAGGTCCGTCCCATAGGGAAGCGGCCCGAGCAGCCCGATGATCCAGTTCAGGTACGCCGTGACGCTCGTCGCATTCAGGGAGCTGGCGAGGCGCCCCCCCGGAATCTCGAAGACGGTCAGCTTGAACTTGTTGGTGACCTCCGCGAACGTGCTGCTCACCCAGGCGCGGTTGGAGGCCACGGCGAAGGATGAATAGGTGGGCGCCTTCGTGAGGCCGGTCAGCTCGCACTTCGTGGTGGTGTTGTTGGGGAGCGTCCGGGTCCCCGGGCACAGGACGCGCTCATTGGAGGCGTGCTTGACGGTGATGACGTAGCTGGCGAGCTCGCTCGTGCGGTTGTCGCAGGGGCCGAACAGTTGACACGACTCGACCCAGTTCAGCAGGTAGGAGAACGTGTTGCCGCCGCGGTCCGTCCTACGGGAGAAGCCCACCTGCGTGTAGTCATAGGTCTGGAGCGGAACGGTGAGGTTCGCCTCGAGCTTCACCTGACCCGCGGCCTGGCCCGGACCACACACGCGCACGGCGCCAGGGAGCGTTTCGACGCGGAGGGCCGTCTGGCCGTTCCATTTGACGTTGGTGAGCCCACCGGGCGCGCCGACCACGAAACAGTCGCCTCCCGGGAAGTCCACGTTCAGGAAGAGCGCGGAGCGCGCGGCCCCCGTCTGCGTGTTGAATTCGTATTCATACCGGGTGACGGTGGCCGAGAACTCTCCCTGCGGCCCCGCGAGCGGCGCGGTGCCATCGAAGGCGTACTCCATCGTGCGTGGACTGCCCGGCGCGACAGGGTCCTCTCCCATCGGGTCACAGCCAGCCGCCCCCAGCCCCAGCACTCCTGCCACCAGCAGCCTGCGCAAGGCCCTGCCCGCGAACCCCTCGCCGGTGAATCCTTCATCGCTTCGCATAGAGTCCTTCTCGTGACGTGACGAGAACAGCGAGGCAGGCCCCGGAGCCCAGCGAGCCCGCCTCGCGATGCCATCCCTTCGCTCACTTCAAACGCTCCCAAGAGGGCGATGGATGCCCCTCGGGAGCACACGACGGGTGCGGCGAACTGGCTCAGAGACCGTCGACAGACGCCTCGTCACGCAGCGAGAGGCGATAGTGGTCGTCGGCCCACTCGTTCTGGAACCGCACGGAGCCCGTCAGCAGGCCCTCCACGTCGAGGACGTTCTCGATCTTCTCGTGGCTGGTGGGCTGGACGTTCCAGGTCTTGCCCTCGTAGCGGAACACGGAGATCTGGCGGATCTCCACCCGCTCACCCTGGGTGCCGAGGAGCAGGTCGCCGTCCTTCAGCGACTTCGCCTTCACCATCTCGCCGGAGGCGAGGACCATCGGGTGCTCGGCCGTCACCTCGACGCGGCGACCATCCGCGGTCTCGATGGCGAACACGTCCTCCACGGTGTCGCCCGCGACGAAGGCGCGAATCGGCTGCTCACCCGTGGCGGGCGCGTCGAGCAGCGCGTCCTTGGTGAGCGCCGTGACGGTGCGGACACCGGAGGCGTAGGCGTCGGCGATGGGCCAGTACTCGCCGCCGAAGGAGACGCGCTGCTTCGCCGTGTAGCAACCCGTCACGCACGTCCCCAGCTTGACGAGGTTCGGGATGCAGGCGGCGTTCACGTCGACCGGGACATAGAAGGTACAGGTCGTGGTGGGGCCCGTGGTGGCGAACGAATAGCAGCCGCCGGAGTACACCTGGTACTCGCCCTCGGCGTTGAGGAAGTCCCGCTTGGCCTGAGAGATGTAGCCACACTTGAAGGACCAGTTGTTACGGCCCTGTGACAGCGTGGTGGTGGTGAGTTGGTCATCGGTGAAGCATCGCGTGGCGAGCTGGGCCGATGCCGTCGAGGAGAGCACTGCACAGGCAAGAACAGCCAGGCAAGAAAGTCCCTTCATGGTCTTCTCCTAGAATATTCAGCTAATGCTGTTTTTTACGGCAATGTCGACTATGCTCGTCTTCACTCAAAGTAAAGTAGAATTGCCAGTGCTGGCAAGTCAAGGCCTGAGAATTTTGCGGGTTTGGATGGATTCCGCCTGGGATTGAAATGGATGAGCCCGATCCTGCCGGGCGAGCCCTGGGATTGACGCGCGACCCAAGGAAGGCGACGTGAATCCAGTGGCTTGCGTGGACTCAATGACAGACGAATCCATGTCGCTGGATTCTGGAATCGCAACGCGACTTGCCGCGGCGGCCGAATGCGGCGCGTCAGTGAAGACGCGGCGCGGTACAGGAAATGCCGTGTGATGGCGTTGGTGGATGGCAAATCAACACGGACGATGAGTCCGTATGGAAATGGCGCCGCGTCCCCCGCTTCCTTGGCCGGGTGAAGCTTGACGCGTGGGCTGCTGCGTGTCGCTCATGCATGGAGTTGCTTCGGTTTCGTTGGGTCCGTTCAGCGAGGGTGGGTGCAACCCGCGGCGCAGGCCCCCCGCCTTCGGCCACCCGTCCCCCGCCAACCATGGGAAGAGGTTGACGGACCCCCACCCGAGGCGGGAAGGACCGCGCCGTGCCAAGACTGCCCCTGACCTTCTACGCGCGCCCCGCCCTGGAGGTGGCGCGCGACCTCCTGGGGACGCTGCTGGTGGTGGACGGCGTGGCGGGCCGCCGCGTGGGCCGCATCGTGGAGGTGGAGGCCTACCTGGGCGAGCATGACCTGGCGAGTCACTCCGCCAAGGGGCGCACGCCGCGCACGGAGGTGATGTTCGGGCCGGCGGGGCGGTCGTACGTCTACCTCATCTATGGGATGCACCACTGCTTCAACGTGGTCACGGATGGGGAAGGGGTGGCGTCGGCGGTGCTGGTGCGGGGCGTGGAGCCGGTGGAGGGCATCCCACCCGGCGAGCGCACGGACGGTCCCGGGAGGCTGTGTCGGGTGCTGGGGGTGAACCTGAACCACAACGGGCTCTGGCTGGACTCGGACCGGCTGCACCTGTCTCCGGGGACGCCGGTGCCGGAGGCGCGGGTGGCGCGGGGGCCGCGCATCGGGGTGGAGTACGCCGGGGCGTGGGCCGCTGAACCCTTGCGGCTGTGGGACCGGGACAGTGGACACGTCAGCCGCTTCGTGTCCCGGGGGCCTCGCCGTCGGCCTTGACGCGGAACGTTCCGGCTGGTTGGGTGGAAAGCGCCATGTCCCACGAGGTTCCCCAGGAAGATGACCGGCAGGAAGAAGACCGGCGTCTCCTGGCGCGGGCTCAGGACGGGGACGTTTCCGCCTTCGAGACGCTCGTCGGCCTGCACCAGGACCGGGTGTACGGCCTGGCGCTGCGGATGACGCGCTCGGAGGCGGACGCGGCGGAAATCACCCAGGACACCTTCTTGTCCGCCTATCAACACCTCAAGGACTTCCGGGGCGAGGCGGCCTTCGGGTCCTGGGTCCACCGCATCGCGGCCAACCACGCGCTCATGCGCCTGCGTCACCGGCGGGTGGCCCAGGCGGCGGAGGCCGAATTGCAGGCCCCGGAGTTCACCGAGCGGGGGACCCTGGCGGACTACCCCGTCACGGACTGGAGCCGGGACGCGGAGGAGAAGGCGCTGGACGCGGAGCTGGGGCAGGCCATCCAGCAGGCGGCCGACCGGCTTCCCGAGGGGTACCGGGAAGTCTTCCTCTTGAAAGATGTGGACGGCCTCAGCTACGAACAGATCTCGGAAGCGACGGGGGATTCCATCCCCGCAATCAAGAGCCGCCTGCATCGGGCGCGGCTCGCGCTGCGAGAAGCCATCGACCTGTTCTACAACCGGGACAATCGCGGGGTGTGAAACCCCCAGGGCGCCTCGGCATCTTCGAACTGGAACGAGGGGAGCCGCAGCCAGCCGAGGTTCGGATGTATACGTGCAAAGATTCCATCAACCTCCTGCTGGAATTCCTCGAGGGTGAGATGCCCGAGGAGGAGGCGCGGCACCTCCAGGAGCACCTGTCGGGCTGCAAGCCCTGCGAGGAGTTCCTCAGCACCTACCGGGCCACGCCCGGGCTGTGCAAGCGCGCCATGGCGCTGAAGATGCCCCGCGAGGTGTCGGCGAAGCTGACCGAGTTCCTGCGCTCGAAGATCAAGTCCTGCTCGTGAACCTGAAACAACTGTCGCTGCCAGAGCTGGAAGCGGCGCTCGCGCCGGCCCAGCCTTCTCCCACCGCGGTGCGCAAGGTGTTCGCGGGGGTCTTCGCCCATGCGCGGCCCACGGTGGAGGCCGTCGCGCAGGCGCCCCAGGTGCCGCGCCGCGTGGCGGACCTGCTCCGGGCCCAGGCCCAGATGCCCTCCCTGAAGGTGGTGGAGCGGCGGCAGGCGGACGACGGGTTCGTGAAGTACCTCTTCGAGTCGCCGCTGGGCGGCCGCATCGAGGCGGTGCGCATCCCCATCTTCGAGGAGAAGTACGTCGTCTGTGTGTCCAGCCAGGTGGGCTGCGCGCTGGCGTGCGACTTCTGCATGACGGGCAAGCTGGGCTTCCAGCGCAACCTTCAGACCTGGGAGATCCTGGATCAGGTGATGCAGGTGCGGGCGGAGGCGGACCGGCGCGTGGGCGGCGTGGTGTTCATGGGGATGGGCGAGCCGTTGCTCAACTACAAGGAGACGGTGCGCGCGGCGCAGATCCTCTCGCACCCGGCGGGCTTCTCCATCTCCGGCACGGCCATCACGTTCTCCACGGCGGGGCACGTGCCGGCCATCCGGCGCTACACGCGCGAGGGGCATCCGTTCCGGCTGGCGTTCTCCGTGACGAGCGCCATCCCGGAGAAGCGCGCGAAGGTGCTCCCCATCGAGAAGACGCACCCGCTGCCGGAGCTGATCCAGGCCATCCGCGAGTACAGCGAGGCGCGGCGGGAGCGGGCGATGATCGCCTACGTGGCCATCCAGGGCTTCAACCTGGGGCGCGAGGACGCGGAGGCGCTGAAGGTGGCCTTCGAGGGCATCCCCATCAAGGTGGACCTCATCGACGTGACGGACCCGACGGGGAAGTACCTGCCGCCCACGGCGGAGGAGTTGAGCGCGTTTCGCGACCACCTCCAGATTCTCAAGGCGCCCATCGCGCGGCGCTATTCGGGCGGCAAGGAGATTGGCGCCGCGTGCGGCACGCTGGCGGCCAGTCAGTACGGCGGCACGGTGTTGCCGACGCCCGCGGCGTCGCGCCCCGCCGTGTAGTTTCCCCAGGGCTGCCACCGGAGCAGCCCGTCGCGCCACGACGGCGTTCGCACCTCCCGGGCTCTTGCTCAGCGCCGCAGGCGCTTGCCCATGGCAGCCGCTGCTTGTTCAGCGCAGCCGCTGCTTGTTCAGCGCAGCCGCTGCTTGTTCAGCGCAGCCGCCGCTTGTTCAGCGCAGCCGCTGCTTGCTCAGCGCAGCCGATGCTTGCTCAGCGCAGCCGATGCTTGCTCAGCGCTGTGTGCGCGCTCAGTGCCGGTGATGCCTGATCAGCGCTGTGGGTGCTTGCTCAGCGCCGCTGGTCCTTGCGGGCCTGGGTGCGGCGGTTGCGTGCCACTGCGTGCGCGTTGCGGCGGACCGCGGTGAAGCCCTGCTGCTTGCGCGCGCCGCCCTTGCGCCGCTGGGTGCGTGTCTCGCGGACCGAGGCCGTCGCGGTGCGTCCCGCGGCACGCACGCGGCGGACAGGCTTGCGTCCACCCGAAGCTCGCGGCGTCTTCCGGGCGGGCGTCGCCGTGCGCGTCCTCCGCGCGCCCACCACCTTGCGCGGGGGCCGGGTGAGAGTCCTCGCCGCCATGCGCTCCACCTGCGCCAGTCGCTTCTCGAAGCGCGTCAGCGCCTGCTGGAAGTAGCGCGCCTTGCGCACCGTGTTCGCGTTGCCCTCGGCGCGCCGGGAGCGGGTGGGCACGCGCTTGCGCAGGGCCTCTCGCCGCTGAATTCGCGCCAGGTCCTCGTACTTCTTCATGAGGCGCCGCGCGCGCTGGATGCGCCCGCGCAGTTCCCGGGACGACAGCTCCGTCACCTTGCCGGGAGTGCTGGACAGCACGAGCCGGACTTCGGGTTCCGACAGCAGGGACATCTTGGTCGTGAGACTCGTAGGCAAGGGCTCCTCCCAGTCAGGGTGCGCTTCGTCGCGAAACGTCCTCATGTGCTCCCTGGCGAGCAACCTGCACCCTGGGACGATGGGAGGTGACGCCTGATCAAGCAGGCCCTCCTCGCCGCATGGGGCCCGGTGCGCGCCCCTGGATTCGACCGCAACAAGCGGAGCGCGGGCTCCTCCAGCAACCGCTACTCAGGCTGTGCGCCGCTGCTTCGGCTCCGCGGGCGCGACTCTCAAGGGGGCCACGGTGTCATGGAGGAAACGCGAATGACGCAGCGCTTGAGCGGGAAGGTGGCCATCGTGACGGGGGCGGGTTCGGGAATCGGCCGGGCCACGGCCCTCGCGTTCGCGCAGGAGGGCGCGCGGGTGGTGGCGGCCGGCAGGCGTGTCCCGGAGCTGGAGGCCACCGCGCGGCTGGCTCGCGAGACGGGCGGGCAGGTGGTGGCCCACGCCGCGGACGTGACGAAGGAGGGCGAGGTCGAAGCCCTGACCCGGTTCACGCAAGCGACGTTCGGGCGCCTCGATGTGGGCGTCAACGCCGCGGGAGGCAGCTTCGGCGGCGCGCCGACCCACGCGATGGAGACGGCCTGCTTCCGGGAGTGGCTGGACGGCTACCTGGTGAGCGCGTTCATGTCGACGAAGCATGAGGTGGGCGCGATGCTGAAATCAGGCGGAGGCAGCGTCATCAATATCGGGACCTTCGTCGGATACACGAAGGCGATGCCCGGGACGTCCGGGTACGCCGCCGCCAAGACGGGGCTCATCGGGCTCACGCGCACCGTCGCCGCCGAGTACGCCCTGCAAGGAGTCCGCGCGAACGTCCTCGTCTCCGGAGGCGCGGATACGCCCATGTTCCGGCAATGGAACGAGACGGAGGCGCAGCGCACCGCCGCCGCGCGGCTCCATGCGCTCCAGCGGATCGCGAGCCCCGAGGAGATCGCCAACGCGGCCGTCTTCCTCGCGAGCGACGAGTCCTCCTTCGTCACGGGCAGCGTCTTCACCGTCGACGGTGGGCTCTCGCTCGTCTGAGTCCGGCCCGGCCCGGGCGGTCCTCGCGACCGCGCGGGCCGCCCGGGGCTGGGGGGCCTCCGAGGCGCCGCGAGGACCTGGCGCCCTGGGCGTGTTCACCGGCGGGCGGGCGGGGGCTCGCATGGGTTCCGCCTGGAGCGAACAAGGCTTATGTCTGCTCACGGAACCCTTGGGTGGGAGCAGCCGCGCGGATGATGTGGATCGAGCACGTCGACAAGCTGATTGGGGCGCTAGGGCCGTTCGGGTTCCTGGTGCTCGGCGTGGCGGCGATGCTGGAGTACGTGGTGCCGCCGTTCCCCGGGGACACCATCGTCCTCATGGGCGGCATCTACGCCGTGCGGGGTGAGAAGCCCTGGTGGCTGGTGCTGGCGGTGGTGACCGCGGGCAGCGTGGTGGGCGCGTTCATCAACTACGAAGTGGGCCAGTGGCTGGCGAAGCGCTTCGAGGCGAATCCGGGGCGCTCCTTCTTCGGGCTCACGCACGCGCGGCTGGAGTCGGTGCAGGCGCGGATGCGGCACACGGGGCCGTGGCTGCTCCTGGTGAACCGGTTCCTGCCGGGCATCCGGGGCATCATCTTCATCGCGGCGGGCGCGGCGCGGGTGCCCCGCATCAACGCGCTGCTGCTGGGCGCGGTGTCCGCGCTGGCGCACAGCGGCCTGATTCTGGCGTTGGGCATGGCGGTGGGGGGCAACCTGGAGCGCCTGACGCTGCTCGTGTCGCGCTACCAGTACGCGGTCATCGGGTTGATTGGAGTGGCGGCGCTGGGCTTCGGCGTGAGGGCGCTGACACGCCGGCGCGCGTCGCCCGTGGGGCCATAGCGACGCCAGCGCCCACTCGCCGTGCGCGGCGGAGGGCATGGACCGGGCGCGGTGGTGCCCGCGAACGCGGGATGGCCCGCCGGGGCGTGGAGACTGTGCGCGGGGCGACCCGCACGCGGAGGGCGCACGTTGCGCGGAGCCGGGTGGCGCGGTTGAGTCAGGGCATGGTCCGTGCTAGTGCTCGCTGGTGGCTCCTGATGTTGCTGCTCCTGGGTGGGTGCCAATGTGGTGATGGCCCCAACGTGGGCGGCGCGAGCGCCAGCTTCCGGCCGCAGGACACGGTGGTGGACTTCGGCCGGGTGCTGGAGGGCACCCAGGTGCGCCGCTCGCTGACGTTGGTGGCCACCGGCCGCGCGGGCGTCCAGGTGGAGGCGGTGACGGACGCGCCCTTCTTCGTCGTCGTGTCCCAGATTGTCGTGACGGGCAGCGGCACGGGCACGGTGGACATCCTGTTCTCGGCGGGCAGCGAGCCCGTGGAGGGCGAGCTGGTGCTCACCGCGGGGCGCACCACGGCGAAGGTGAAGCTCGTGGGCGTGGGCGTGCGTCCGCTGCCGTGCGTGCCACAGGGCGAGTGCCGCGAGTCGCGCTTCGACCTGGAGTCCGGCCTGTGCATCGAGTCCCCGCAGGCGGACGGCGCATCATGCATCCCCAGCAGCCGCTGCCAGGAGAATGGCACATGCCAGGCGGGCGTCTGCGTGGGGAGGCCACGCACGTGCAATGACGACAACCCGTGCACGGTGGACAGCTGCTCTCCGACGCAGGGCTGCGTGACGGAGAAGGTCGTGTGCCCGCCGCCGCGCGACCCGTGCAAGGCGGGGGTGTGCGACCGCAACGTGGGCTGCAAGGAGGTGGACGTGGCGGACTTCAGCCCGTGCGGCGCGGTGAGCTGCCAGCGGGCCGAGGTCTGCATCAGTGGCACGTGCCGGTCGGTGACGCCGCCGGACGGCTTCGTCTGCGCTCCCGCCACCCCCTGTCAGGACGAGGGCACGTGCCAGGAGGGCGCGTGCGTGCGTCCGGACGCGGGGGACCTGGAGGCCGTCTTCAGCGCGGCGCTGGGAGGCGAGCCGGTCGCGGAGGACGGTGGACCGGTGCTGCTGGCGGATGACGACACGGTCTACGCGTCGGTGTGCGGCGAGGACGCGGGCTGCTGGCTCGCCGCGTACACGGATCGCGGGCTGCTTCGCTACGAATCGCCCTACGCGGATGGGGGGGCGCGGACGTTGCTGGCGGCGTCGGGCGCGGGCGTGGTGGTGCTCGCGCCGGAGGCACTGGAGGCCTATGCGCCCCGGGGGGCGGGGGAGCTTCGCTGGCGCGCGCCGCTGGGGGCCTCCGTTGGGGCGCTGGACGCAGGGGTGCCCGCGGGTGTGCCCGGCACGGGCGCGGGCCGCGTGGCGCTCACGGCGGAAGGCGAGGTGCTGACGTATGTCACGTGGAGCGAGACACCGTTCGCGGGCGCGGAGGCGCGGCGCTCGCGGCTGGTGATGCTGAGCGCGGATGCGGGAGTGCCGCTCGCGGTGGGGCCTGACGAGCCGGGGGGCGGCGCGGCTCGGCTCGCCGTCGACGCCGCGCGCGGGGCATATCTCTATACGCCGTGGGACGGACGGCTGGCCTTCACATCCTGGGCGCCGCCTGACGCGGACGCAGGGGTCGCGCCGCTGAGCCTCGATGCGCTCGGCGCCGGTGTCCCGGGGGGCGCGGCGTCGCTGGCGCTCGCGTCCGGACGGTTGTTGGTGGGCACGCAGGCGTTCGTGGACACGGATGGGGGCGTGCTCGGGGCGCTGGACTGGGACGGCGGTGTTCGCACGCTGTCCCCCCTGGCCGAGCCCGTGCTGGTGTCCCCTGGGGGCGCGGTCGGACATGCGTTCGCGCTCGCGTGCGACCGCACGGATGGCCTCCCGTGTCCGCCCGAGGCGCTGCGCACCGTGCTGCGCGCCTTCCGCTCCGACGACGGCGGGGGCCTCTCCGAAGTGGACGTGCTGCCTTCGCCGGTGCTCCCCGGGGTCTTCCACGAAGCCGCGTTGCTCCAGCGGGACATCGTGGGCGTCCTCGCGGACGTGGAGCTGCCGGATGGTCAGCGGCAGGCGTGGTTGGAGTGGATCTCTTCAGGCAGGAAGGCCAGCCAGTGCTCACTGCCGGGCCGCGTCCATGTCGCGGGGGCTGTGTTCGCGGGCGACATGCTGCACGTGGCCTTGCGCCGCGACGGGGTCTGGCTGCTGGAGTCCTATCCGCTGGGAGGGCGCACCGAGTCCCGTGGCTGGCCCCTGCGGCACGCCAGTCCCGGAGGCTCCCGCCGGGCGGCGCCTTAGGCCGGCCGAGGTCCGCGGCGTCCGACGCAGCCGCGGGTTTCGCCCTCACCGGGCAGCTCAGGCGCCCGCGCTGGGGTCCACCCAGAGGTCCTCGAAGCGCACCTGCGGAGGTGTCTGGTGCAGCCGCAGGTTTTGCACCGACGCCACCGCCGCCGCGTGGGTGCGGTCGTGGTACAGCGGGATGAGCGGGCAGTCCTCGCGCGCCAGCAACTCCGCGCGCCGGTAGAGCTGCGAGCGCAGCTCTGGATCAATGGACACCCGCGCCTCCGCGGTGAGCCGATCCAGCTCCGGATTGCGGTAGCCCAGCGGGTAGACCGTCTGCGCGCTGGAGTTGAGCAGGAAGTGCAGGAAGGCATCCGCGTCCGGGAAGTCCGCCAGCCACAGCGTGCGGAAGGCCGGGACCTTCCCCTCGCGCAGCCGCGGCAGGTACTCCTCCGGGCTCATCTGCACGTGCCGCAGCTCCAGCAGCCCCGCTTGAATCAACGGGCGGAAGAGCACCGCGTCCTCGGCGGACGTGTCGCGCCCCACCGGATGGTGCAGGTTCAGCTGCAACCGCCGCACGCCCGCCTCGCGCAACAGCCGCTCCGCCAGCGCCAGGTCCGGCCCCGGAGCGGGACCCAGCTCGGCGGCCCCTTCCAGCAGCTCCGGGGGCGTGAAGGTGCGGGCCACCCGCGCGCCCGGATGGAACTGCTGCACCACGCCCGGGATGTCCATGCCCGCGCGCAGCGCCCGGCGCACGCGCACGTCGTTGTAGGGCGCCTCGTGCAGGTTGAGGCCCACGAACGCCGTGGAGGGCGTGGTGCTGGCCACGACCTGATGCGCCTCCAGGCCCTTGGCCTCCGTGTGCTCGACGTGCAGGTAGGACACGAGGTCCACCTGCCCGTCCAAGAGCTGCCGCACCGCCTGATCCCGTGAGTCCGACAGGAGGAACTCCAGCCGGTCCAGCAGCGGAGTCCCGCTGCGCCAGTAGCCCGGGTTGCGCTCCAGCACGATGCGGTCCGACTCCAGACCGACGACGCGGAACGGCCCGGAGCCCACCAGCTTGCCGGAGGGGTCCATCTTCGCCACCGCCGTGGGCGTCAGCGCCATGAGCTGGAGGAAGAACGCCTTGGGCTCGCGCAGGCGGATCTCCAGCGTGCCCTCGTCCAGCACCTCGATGCCCGTCACCTCGCGCGCGAGGCCGCTGGCGTACTCCCGAGCGCCCTCCACGTCCTCCAGCAGGCTGCGGTCCGGCGAACGCAACGCCGGGTCCATCAACCGCTCCAGGTGTCGCTTCACGTCCTGGGCGGTGAGCATCGTGCCGTCGTGGAAGGTGACGCCCCGGCGCAGATAGAAGCGGTAGCGGCGCGCGGAGGGGTCCGCGTCCCAGCGCTCGGCCAGGTCGGGCACCAGCATGCCGTCCTCCAGCCGCACGAGGCAGGAGAAGAGGCACGCCGTCAGCTCCGCCATCTGGTTCTCGACGCTGTACAGCGGATCCACCGTCTGCCGGCTGCGCAAGGACCCCGACTGGTGCACCCCCACCCGCAGCGTGCCGCCCGCGCGCGCCCGAGGCAGCTGGAAGCGGAACACCTCCGCCTCCAGGCTCGCGGTCTCATGGCCCAGCTGGTCCACCGTGCGATCCAACCCGTCGCCAATGCGGATGACCCGGCGCGCGTCCTCGCGCACCTGCGCGACCTCCTCGCGGATGGACGCGTCACCCCGGGTGAGCACCTGATGGGCCTGCCGCAGCTCCTCAATGGCGGCGCTCAGGCGCATCACCGCTTCCGACAGGTCGCGGCCCGTGCGCGCCTGGGCCTCCGCCTTCTGGCCGGCGCTCTGCCCCACGCGCGACATCTCTTGAATCTGTCGCACCAGGTCCCGCGCGTTGCCGGACTGCTCAATGGCCATGCGCGTGATGTCCTCCACGCGCCGGGCCACGCGCTTGCTGGCCTCCACGACCGTGGCGCCCTGCGCCTCCAGCCGCTGCGTCTCCATCACCGTGGCTTCCACGGCCGCGAAGGTGCGCTGGGTGATGCTGCGGATCTCCCCCAGGGCCTCGGCGGCGCGGTCGCCCAGGGCCACGCCCGCGGTGGCCTGCTCGCGGCCCTCCTGCACCAGGGCCACGGCGGTCTCCACCGCGTCGCGGATGCCGGTGACCATGGTGCCAATCTCGCGCGTGGAGCGCGTGGTGCGCTCCGCGAGGCTGCGGATCTCATTGGCCACCACGCCGAAGGGGCGGCCGTGCTCGCCGGCCTGCGCGGCGATGATGGCGGCGTTGAGGGCCAGCAGGTTCGTCTGGTCGGCGATCTCCTGGATGACGTCCACGATGCGGCCAATCTCCATGGACCGCGTGCCGAGCATCTCCATCAGCTCGGCCGCCTTGCGCACCGTCTCCTCCACCCGGTACATGCCCTGCACGCTGTCGCCCACCAGGGTCTCGCCGCGCTGGGCGGTGGCGGTGACGGCCATGGCCATGCTGTTGGTGTCGGTGGCCCGCCGGCGCACGGCGTCGATGCCGCCCTCCACCAGCGCGACGAAGTCCTCCGCCTCGGACGCGAAGCGGCCCAGCTCGTCACCCGACGCCGCGATGTGCGTCAGCCGCTCCGTCATCGCCTGGGTGAGGCCGCTGGTGCGCTGGCTGAAGTCGTTGACCGTCTCCAGGCCATCCACCACCTGGTGCAGCCGCTCCGTCATCTCCAGCAGGGCGCCCGTGGTCTCATGCGCGAAGGTCTCGATGTGCAGCACGCGCTTGATGGCCACCTGGAGGCTGGTGCCGTTGCCCGCCACCGCGGTGAGCGTGCGCTCCACGGCGCCGCCCTGACGGCGCGCGGCCTCCAGCAACATGCGGGCCTGGTCGCTCACGCCGTTGCCGGTGCGGTGCAGGTTGCTCGTCACGCGCTGCACCTGGGACATGGCGCGGCGCAGGGAGAGGATGAGGCGGCGCAGGTCCTCCTGGCCCTCGAAGCCCTGGTGGATGGGCGTGGTGAGGTCGCCTTCGGCGAGGCGTGACATCAGGTCGCGCCGCTCGCGCCGCCGCATCGCCGCGAAGCGGAACCACGCGAGGTAGCTGCCCGCCAGCCAGAGGAACGGAACCCCGAGCAGCAGCACCGCCCACCCGGCCGTGTCGTCCGGCTTGCCCGTCACCCACCACAACAGCAGGCCCAGGATGAAGGCGGAGACCAGGGCCGCCGCCAGCCCGAACGAGAAGAGGTACCGTTTGGCGCCCATGGACGGGATGAACGCTATCCCGCCTTCTCGCGCCGGTCCTCAATTCGACGCATGCTCCGCGATACATGAAGGCCCTCTTCGCCATCGCGATGCTGGTGTTCCCGGGAATCCCCGCCAGCACGGGCACCGAAGCCGGGAGGGCCGCCCGGTTCGTCTTCGCGTGGCGGGGCGTGCCGGTGGGGACGGTCTCCCTGGCGCTGGACGCGGGGCGGTTCACGTACACCAGCCGGCACCTGCACGTGCGCGAAGGCCGGGCGGGTGAGCGCGTGCGCGAGGTGACGCTCGCGGTGGATCCCACGGGGCGCGTGAAGGACGCGGACGCGGTGCCGCAGGCGCTGTGGCTGTGGAGAGGGCCGCCGCCCGAGGGCTGCGTGAAGGGCCGGGAGGAGCTGTCCGGCCAGGAGGGCCTTCACTGTGTCACGACGCGGAGCGCGACGAGCGTGGAGGGCACGATGCTCGGCGCGCGCTTCCGTGCCCGCTACGACGCGCGGGGATGGCTCCAGGCGGTGGAGGTGGGCGACTCGAGCTTCACGGCGGCGCCGCCAGGGGAGCGGCTGCGAGCGCCCCCGGAGCTCTTCGCGGACGGCGTCCCCGTGGAGGGAGGGACCGAAGGGCCCCTGAGGCTCATGCCAGGCGGGCAGGCAGGGCACGAACCATCGCCTGGCGCTGCCTCGGCCTCGGCGGGAGCGACCGTCGCATCGGGCGCCGCGGAGGGGAGGGCGCCGCGGGCCGGAGTGGGCGCTGACACGAGCGGCGGCGCCGAGCGGCGAGCCGCCGCTGATGGCGTGAACCGCGCCAGCACCCTCGTGGTCCCCAGCCGCCTGCCGGACATGACGGAGTGGTCGCCGGACGCGGCACGGGCCCTGTCCGCGAAGGTGCACGCGGCCTTCCCGGACAAGGGGCCCACGGCGGCGGACTGGCGGGCGGGAGGGGAGGGCGAGGCCGGCGGCTGTCTGGCCCATGCGCTGCGCTTCGCGTCCCTGGCGCGCGCCCAGGGGCGGAAGGTGGGGCTGGTGCACGGGCTGCTGGTGGTGGACGGCGGCCCCGCGCGGCCGCACGCCTGGGTTCGGGTGGCGCTGCGCGGGGGCGGGACGCTGGACCTGGACCCCACGTCGTTGGATCCCGTGCGTCCCGATACGCACCTGCCGCTGGCGCTGGTGTCCCCCGAAGGCCCCGGCCTGGAGGCCGGGGAGCGCTGGTTGTCGCTCCTGCGCGGGGACTGGCGCGTGGTGCGCGCTACTCGAACGGAATGATGGACAGCTTCGCGCCGGCCTTCACTTCCAGGATCTCCTTGGCGCGGGCCGGCAGGTAGATGACCGTGTTGTCCAACCGCGCCTGGCACCGCACGGAGCGGAAGCGGTTGCGGCCGGATTCGCGCTCGGCGGCGACGAGCACGTCATCGCCCTCCAGCTCGAAGTCCTCGTCCGCCAGCTTCATCGTGCGGTAGCGGCGCACCAGGCTGACGTCGGCCGTGTTCGCCTCGAAGTGCGGGCCGCCGTCGAACGGGTCGATGCGCTCCACGTACCGGAAGCCCACCCGCTCCAGCATCCGCTGCACGCCGCGCGTGGCCGGCCCCACTTCGCCCAGCACCCGCTGCACGCGATCCGGGAACAGCGACGCGTAGATGTCCGACGCGGGGAACAGCTCCTTGATGAACTCCTTGTTCTGGCGGCTGAGCCGGTCGGCCTCCAGGTAGGTGAGGCCGGTGAACTTCTTCCCGCACGCCTCCCACAGGAGGCTGCGCCCGTCCGGGAGCAGCGGCGGCAACAGCTCCGCCAGGACGCGCGGCCGGAACAGCCGCCGGTGCATGGCGATGAAGAGGAAGCGCACGAAGGACAGCTGCTTGCCGGGCTTGTCCGGCGTCGCCCGGTAGGGCGGGTCCACCACCAGGCCGCCAATCTCCGTGGGGCCTTCGTAGTTGTACGCGATGGACAGCACCTTGTGCCGCAGGTGCCGCTCCAGCGACGCGGAGTAGTGCTCCCGCTCGCTCACCTCGTAGTAGATGTGCGGCGCGTCGTAGGTGCCGTGCTGGGCGATGATCATCGACGTGCCGATGATGAGGCTGTTGCGCACGTCCTCCAGCACGAAGAGGTACTCGCGCTCGAACGGGTCCTTCACCTTGCCGGCGAAGCTCTTCACCGACTTGTCGATGATGGCCTCGAGCGTCTCCTCGTTGTTCGGCAGGTTGACCGTGTTCAGCACCGCGGCAAGACGCTTCAGGCCGGGCAAATCGGTTTTCTGGACGTCTCGCAGCACGAGCATGGGGCACACGAAGAGCGCCCCGGGAAGGGAGCGCCGGAAGGGCCTGCGACCTTACACCACGCCCCCGGGCCGTCAGCCTCCTGCATGCCTCCTTGTCAATGACGCGTTGCGTTCAGGACATCGCCCCCCTGTCCGCTCGGTGGGTGCGGGTGGCCCGGCCCCGAGGTGAAACATGTCTCAAACAGGAGGGCCCCTGGCTGGCCGCATGCCCTGTTGACAAGCATGTTGGAATGTCTTTGGGAGGGAATGAAGTGAGGCGATGAGCTGGGGTAGTGTTTGTTGAAGCTTTGCCGTCAAAGTTTCGCTCCCTCCCCTCCCCCCTCCTCAAGGATTCAGCATTGAAAGCACTGCACCTGTGGCTTGCGATGTGTCTGCTCCCGAGCCTCGCAGCGGCGGAAATCGTCTGGCGTGGGGACTTCGAGACAGGGAATCGCTCGCAATACAGCTCGGAGCAGATGGTGAGTTCGGACCGGCTCCAGGTGGTGACGAGCCCGGTGGCGGAGGGCAAGTACGCGCTGAAGGCGACGGTGAAGCAGGGGGATGACCCCATCAACTCCAGCGGCAACCGCAACGAGCTGGTCTACCTGAGCCGCGACAAGGTGGGGTCGGAGTACTGGTATCGCTGGAAGGTGATGTTCGCGAACGACTTCCCCAGCGTGGACTCGTGGCAGCTCTTCACGCAGTGGCACCACGACGGGTGCTGTGGCTCGCCGCCGGTGGAGTTCTTCGTCAAGGGCGAGCTCATCCGGCTGAACGTGAACGAGAGCGGCACGGTGTGGAGCGCGGCGCTCAAGCGCGGCGTGTGGCAGGAGTTCATCTTCCACGTGAAGTGGTCGCCGGACGCGGCGGTGGGCTTCGTGGAGCTGTGGCACAACGGCGTGCAGGTGCTGACGAAGCGCAAGGCGATGACGATGTTCGCCGGTCAGAACAACTACCTGAAGCTGGGCCTGTACCGGGACGACACCATCAAGCCGGTCGGCGTCGTCTACCACGACGGGTTCATCCAGGCGACGAGCCGCGAGGACGTGTTTCCGGTGGTGAAGCCGGATCCGGTGGTGGACGCGGGCACGCCCGCGGTGGACGCGGGCACGCCCGCGGTGGACGCGGGCACGCCTCCGGTGGATCCGGTCGTGGACGCGGGGACGCCGCCCGTGGACCCGGTGGTGGACGCGGGTACGCCCGTGGAGCCGGTGGCGGACGCGGGTACGCCCGTGGAGCCGGTGGCGGATGCGGGCGTGGCGGATGCAGGCATGGACCTGGGGACGGGCACGGGCGTGAAGCCGTCGCCGCTGGACGAGGGCGACGTGGACTTCCGCGGCGGGTGCTCCGCGAGCGGCGGGTCGCTGGCCGCGTTCTCGCTGCTGGGGCTCCTGGGGCTGATGCAGGCCCGCCGCCGCCGCCGGAGCTGAGCGGGCGAAGGCGCTCCCCGCTCCGGCAGGTTCGGAGCGGGAGGCGGGCTCAGCCCTTCGTGCGGCGCACGAGCGTCACCGCGTCCGCGCGCTCACCGACGAGCAGCCGCGTCGGGTCCCAGCTCCACACGCCCTCCGTGCTGGAGGGCGCGGCGCCCCCGAACGTGGGCAGCTCCGTCCACGGCAGGTCGGTCAGGCCCTGTCCCCAGCGCTGGAGGACGGCCGCCAGATCCTCCAGCCCCTGGAGGGGACCGGACTCGTGGGCGCCATCGGGGAACGCCACCGTGTAGCGCCAGCCAGACCCTCTGTCGTGGAAGGTGATGCGCAGGGTCGGTGTCATGGACGGCTCCTCGGGGCTCCGCGTCGTTCGCTCGGACTCACCGCTCCACCGTCATCGCCAGTCCCTGGCCCACGCCGACGCACAGCGCGGCCAGTCCCCGTCGTGCCCCGCGGCGCTCCAGCTCGTGGACGAGCGTGGTCACGATGCGCGCGCCGCTCGCGCCCAGCGGGTGGCCCAGGGCAATGGCGCCGCCGTTCACGTTCACGCGCTCGGGCGCCAGCTCCAGGTCGCGCATGCACGCGAGCGCCTGCGCGGCGAAGGCCTCGTTCAGCTCCACCAGGTCCAGCGAGTCCGTCGTCCAGCCCGCGCGCTCCAGCGCCTTCCGCGTCGCCGGCACCGGGCCTGCGCCCATGAAGCGCGGATCCACGCCCACGCTCGCGCTGCTCACGAACCGGGCCAGGGGCGTCCTGCCGGAGGCCTTCAGCGCGCGCTCGCTCATCAGCACCACCGCGGCCGCGCCGTCGTTGAGCGTCGACGCGTTGCCCGCCGTCACGCTCCCTCCCTCGCGGAACGCGGCGCGCAGCGAGGACAGCTTCGGAAGCGACGTGTCGGCGCGCGGCCCCTCGTCCTCCGTCACGCGCAGGGGAGGCCCCTTGCGTTGGGGGACCTCCACCGGCAGCAGCTCTCGCGCGAAGTGCCCGGCTCCCCGCGCGGCCACCGCCTTCTGATGCGAGGCCAGGGCGAAGGCGTCCTGCGCCTCGCGCGAGATGCCCCACTTCTCCGCCACGTTCTCCGCGGTCTCGCCCATCTGCTCCAGCGGGAAGCGCTCCGCGAGCCGAGGGTTCGGGTAGCGCCAGCCGAGCGCGGTGTCCCACGCCTCCATCCGCCCGGAGGGGAAGCCCTCCTCGGGCTTGGGCATGGACCAGGGGGCGCGCGTCATGGACTCCACGCCGCCCGCGAGCACCATGTCCGCCTCCCCCAGGCGGATCATCCGGCACCCCTGGATGATGGCCTCCAGGCCGCTCGCGCAGAGCCGGTTGACGGTGACGCCGGGCACGCCCTGGGGCAGCCCCGCGAGCAGCAGCGCCATCCGCGCCACGTTGCGGTTGTCCTCGCCCGCCTGGTTCGCGCAGCCGAGGAACACCTCGTCCACCCGCGACGCGTCCAGCCCCTGCCGCGTCACCAGCGCACGGAGCACGTGCGCGGCCAGGTCATCCGGCCGCACGGACTGGAGCGCGCCCCGGTAACGCCCGATGGGTGTTCGCACCGCATCGACGATGAAGGCTTCGGACGACATGGGACTTGGGCTCCGGGGGACAGCGGGGACTCAGAGATACAGGCGCTTCGGATCCAGCTTCTCGCGCAGCAGGTGCAGCACCGCCGCGTCCGGTGACGCGCCCGTCTTCACCTCGGGCGCCACCTTGAGCGGCCAGCCGCAGGCGGCCTTCACCTGCTCCGGGGTGACGCCCGCGTACACCTCGGTGAGCACCGCCTCGCCCGTCTCGTCGAAGCTCAGCACGCCCAGGTCCGTGATGATGCGGGTGGGGCCGCCGCCGGGCATGCCCAGCTCCTTCCGGGAGCGCCCGTTCATGCGGTGGCCCGGGCTGGTGACGAAGTCGCAGCGCTCCACGAAGGTGCGCGGGCTCATCCGCATGATGATGAGCAGCCGCCGCGCATGGACCGCGATCTCACAGGCCCCGCCGCTGCCCGGCAGCCGGACCTTCGGGTTCGCGTAGTCGCCGATGACGGTGGTGTTGAGGTTTCCCCACCGGTCCACCTGCGCGCCGCCCAGGAAGCCCACTTCGATGTGTCCCCGTTGCAGCAGGCACTGGAAGATGTCCGCCTGCCCCACCACCGCGAGCGAGTCCGTCACCAGCGACGGGTCGCCAATGGACACCGGCAGCCGCTCCGGGATGGCGCCCACCGCGCCGGACTCGTAGATCATGAACAGGCCCGGCGCATGCGTGGCCCGCGCCAGGTTGCACGCGAGGTTCGGCAGGCCGATGCCCACGAACACCACGTCCCCGTCGTGCAGCTCGCGGGCGGCGCGGAACGCCATGCGCTCGCTGGCGCTGGCCGTCGTGGCCGCGTCAGTACCCATAGTCCACCCCCGCGCAAGGCCGGGGCTTCGCCCGCAGCTTGTCGAGCAACCCCGCCTCCAGCCGCTCCAGGTAGCCGCGCCGGTCCTTCACGCCGTGGACGAAGGCCTCCAGGTAGTCCTGGTACGTCTTCGGCTGGCGCGAGATGTCCTCCCACTTCACGTAGAAGTCGTTGTCCCGGTCGTGGAAGCCCTGCACGAAGCTGGGGTGGCAGCCCCAGGGCTCATGCACCACGTGGCTGACGATGATGCCGGGCACAACGGTGCGGTTCGGATCCGCGCGGATGACCTCCGTGGGGACGATCTCCTCCGCCACGACCACGACCCGCTTCGCCGCGAAGGCCGCTTCCTTCTGGGAGCCCAGCAGCCCCCACACCTGCGCGTTGCCCTCCCGGTCCGCGCGCTGGCAGTGGAGGACGGTCACGTCCGGGTTCAGCGCGGGCACCGTGGCCAGCTCCCGCCCGGTGTACGGACAGCGCACGGTGCGGATGTTCGTGTTCACCCGCGCGATGTCGCCGCCGAAGTAGTTGTCGAGCGGCCAGAACGGCAGCCCCGCCGCCGCCGCTTGCAGGCGCGACAGCAGCCCGAAGTGCGAGTACTCCTCCAGCTCCAGCCGCTCGGCGCAGCCCGCCTCGCTGCGGCGCCGGAGCGCGTGCAGGCTGCCCACGCCCGGGTTGCCGGCCCAGCTGAACACCAGCCGCTTCACGCAGCCGGCTTCGATGAGCTGGTCGTAGACGAGGTCCGGCGTGAGCCGGATGGCGGTGAGGTTGCGCCGGCCCTGGCGGATGATTTCGTGTCCCGCCGCGAAGCAGATGAGGTGGGTGAAGCCATCGATGACGATTGAGTCGCCATCGTGCACGGAGGCCGCGATGGCCTCCTTCATCGAACAGAGCTTGTCCATGGCCGCGCTCCCCTCAGCTCCCCTTCATGCCGTGCCGGACATCCAGCTCCTGGAGGCACGCGCCCAGCACCCCCAGCATCACGTCCACCTCGTGCCGGCCCACCACCAGCGGGGGCGCGAAGCGGATGGTGGACTTGCCGCACGACAGCAGCAGCAGGCCCTTCTGGAACGCCAGCTGCTCCAGGTCCGCCACGTACGCGCTCGCGGGCTCCCGGGTGTTCGGGTGCACGAACTCGGCGCCCACCATCAGGCCCACGCCGCGCACGTCGCCGATGACGGGGTGTCCGCGCTGGAGCGCCTTGAGGCCCGATTGGAGGTGCTCGCCCGTGTCCCGCACGCTGTCCAGCAGGCCCTCCACGACGTCCAGCGTGGCGAGCGCGGCGGCGCAGCACACCGGGTTGCCGCCGTAGGTGCTGCCGTGGGAGCCGCGCGGCCAGGTCATCACCGCTTCGCGCGCGATGATGGCCCCCAGCGGCATCCCGGACGCGATGCCCTTGGCGGACAGCAGGATGTCCGGCATCACCCCGAAGTGCTCCGCCGCGAACATCCGTCCGGTGCGGCCGATGCCGGACTGCACCTCGTCGAACACCAGCAGGATGCCGTGCGCGTCGCACAGCCGGCGCAGGTCCTGGAGGAAGCCCGCGGACGGCACCACGTAGCCGCCCTCGCCCAGGATGGGCTCCACGAAGATGGCGGCCACCTCGCGCGGGTCCACGTGGTTGACGAACCAGTCCGTCTCCAGCAGGCGCACCGGGTTGCAGGCGTCGCCGCACGCGCCGGGCGCGCAGCCGTTCGCGCAGCGGTACGGGTTGGCGTAGGGGATGTGCAGCACGCCCGGCAGCAGCGGGCCGAAGAACGCGCGCTGGGCCACCTTGGAGGAGTTGAGGGAGATGGCGCCATAGGTGCGGCCGTGGAAGCCGCCCTTGAAGGCGATGATGGTCTGCCGGCGCGTGTGGTGGCGCGCGAGCTTGAGCGCGCCCTCCACGGCCTCGGTGCCGGAGTTGGTGAGGAAGACCTTCTTGGGGCCCATCTCCGGCAGGTAGTTCGCCAGCCGCTCACAGAGGCGCGAGAAGCCGTCGTAGTAGAAGTCCGTGCCGCAGATGTGGAGGAAGCGGCCCGCGGCCTCCTGGATGGCCTTCACCACGTGCGGGTGCGCGTGCCCCGTGGCGGCCACGGCGATGCCCGCCATGAAGTCCAGGAAGCGGTTGCCGTCCACGTCGTGGACCCACGGCCCCTCGCCGCGCTCCACCACCAGGGGGTACTCCTTGATGTACGACGGCGAGGTGTAGCGCTTGTCCAGGTCGATGATGGCCCGGGCGTTGGGCCCCGGGGGCGCGACCTTCACTTCGGGATAGAGCGGGTGCATGGGGTCTTCCAGGTCAACCCATCCGGGTCTGGGACTGCTCGCGCATGAACTGCGAGACGTAATAGGGACCGCAGCCGCCCTTGCCGCTGGAGCCGCTGGCCTTCCAGCCGCAGAAGGGCTGCACGCCGGGCCACGCGCCCGTCGTCGCGCCCGTGCGGCGGTTGGCGTAGAGCACCCCGGCGTCCGCGCGGGCCATGAACGCCTCCACGGTGGCCGGGTCCTCGCTGAAGATGCCGGCGGTGAGGCCGTAGGCGCTGTCGTTGAGCCGCGCCAGCGCCTCGTCCAGCGTGCGGAAGGTCGCCACGCCGACGAAGGGCAGGAACAGCTCGTCGCGCATCAGCCGGTGGTCGTGCGGCAGCTCCACCACCGTGGGCGCGACGAAGTGGCCGTGCGAGAGCGACGCGTCCAGGGCCGGTGCGCCGCCGCCCGCGTGCACGGTGCCGTCGCGCCGCGCCTCCGCCACGGCCTCTTCGAAGCGGCGGACGGAGGCCGCGTTGATGACCGGCCCCATGAAGACGGACGCGAGCGCGGGGTCCCCCACCACCGTGTCGCGGGCCTTCCGGGCCAGCCGTTCGAGGAAGTCGCGGCGCACGTCCTCGTGCACGTAGATGCGCGACAGCGCGCTGCACTTCTGGCCGGACATCCCGAACGCCGAGCGGTGGCAGCCCTCCACCGCCGCCTCCAGGTCCGCGTCCTTGCAGACAACGGTCGCGTTCTTCCCGCCCAGCTCCAGCAGCGCGGGCCGCACGTGCTCCGCGGTGAGCTGGCGGTGGATCTCCATGCCCACCGTGCTGCTGCCGGTGAAGGCCACGCCGTCCACCGCGGGGTGGCGCACCAGCGCCGCGCCCAGGCGTTCGCCCTCGCCGTGCACCACCTGGAACACGCCGTCCGGCAGGCCCGCGTCCTTCAAGGCGTGGAAGAGGCCGTCCGCGCAACCCGGGGCCTCCTCGCTGGGCTTGAGGATGACGGCGTTGCCGCCCAGCAGCGCGCCCGCGCTCATCCCCGCCGCCAGCGCGAGCGGGAAGTTGAAGGGGGAGATGACGACGAAGACGCCGTAGGGGCGCAGCACGCTGCGCGTGTCCTCGCGGGGAGACAGGCGCGCCATGGGGAGGTGGAAGCCGCGCGCGGACTCCACCTGCCCGGCGTAGTAGCGCAGCAGGTCCGCGGCCTCCTCCACGTCGCCCAGGGCCTCCAGCCGGTTCTTGCCCACCTCCAGCGTCATCCCCGCCGCCAGCTCCCACCGGCGCTCGGAGATGAGGTCGGCGGCGCGGCGCAGGATTTGGACGCGCTCCTCCCACGCGGTGGCGCCCCACGCGCGCTGGGCGTCCTTCGCCGCGCGCACCACGCGGCCCACCTCGCCGGGCGCGGTGCGGTGGAAGCGCCCGATGATTTCGGAGGGCCGCGTGGGGTTGCGGCTGTCCAGCAGGTCCCCGCTGTGGTGCGCCTTGCCGGCGATCCAGGACGGGTACTCCGCGCCCAGGCGCGCGCGCACCGTGGCGAGCGCGGCGTCGAAGCGCGCGTGCAGCTCCGTCAGGTCCGCGTCCAGCACCGAATAGGTGATGCGAAAGGTCATGGCCGCTCCAGGAAACGGGTCAGGCCCCGGGCGAGCAGGTCCACCAGCTCGTCCACCTGGGGCTCGGTGATGATCAACGGCGGGCCCACCATCACCAGGTCGCCGTTCGTCCCGTCGGCGTGGCCGGTGTTGGGCCAGAGGATGAGCCCCAGCGCGAACAGCTCCGCGAGCAGCCCCTCCACGGCCCTGCGCGCGCGAGGGAAGGGCCGCTTCGTGGCCTTGTCCTCCACCAGCTCCACGCCCGCCATCAGCCCCACGCCCTGCACGGAGCCCACGTGGGGCAGGGGCAGCAGGACCTCTCGCAGCCGGCGTTGCAGGTAGGCGCCCACGCGCTCCGCGTGCGCCACCAGGTCGTGCCGTTCGTAGTAGTCCAGCACCGCGAGCCCCGCGGCCGTCATGCACGGCGCCTGGAGGTACGTCTGCGCGTGCATGAAGCCGCCGGAGCCCCGGCGCAGCTCCTCCAGGTGGTCCTCGCGCACCAGCACCGCGCTCAGGGGCGCGTAGCCACCGCTCAGCCCCTTGCCCATCACGAGCACGTCCGGGGTGAAGTCCATGAGGTCGCTCGCGAAGAAGCGGCCGGTGCGCCCGCAGCCGCACATGACCTCGTCGGCGATCATCAGGATGCCGTGGCGCCGGCAGACGGCCGACACCGCCTCGAAGTAGCCGGGCGGCGGCACGGACGCTCCCGCCGATGAACCGATGACGGGCTCCGCCACGAACGCGGCGAGCGTGTCGGGCCCCGCGCGCTGGATGGCCTCCTCCAGGTGCCGCGCGTAGTGCGCCGCCCCGTCGCGCGCGTAGTCCTCCAGGCCGCAGCGGTAGGGGTAGGGCGCGGGCGTGGTGACGACCTGGGACAGCATGGGGCCGAAGAACGTCTGGTAGTGCGGCCGTCCGGACATGGACAGCGCGTAGAGCGTGTTGCCGTGGTAGCCGGGCACGCGCGTGATGACGCGCGAGCGCTGGGGCTGTCCGCGCTCCACCCAGAGCTGCCGGGCGAACTTCACCGCCGCCTCGATGGCCTCCGAACCGGAGCCCAGGAAGGCCGCGCGCTTGAGTCCCTGGGGCGCGTGTTCGCACAGCCGGGTGGCCAGGGCCTCCGTCACCTCGGTGGTGAAGTGGGTGCCGTTGACGTACGCGACCTGGAGGAGCTGCTCATGGACGCGGTCCGCGACCTCGCGGTTGCCATGGCCCACGCTGGCCACCAGCGCGCCCGCGGAGCCGTCCAGGTAGCGGCGGCCCTGCGCGCCGTACAGGTAGATGCCCTGGCCGTGGGTCACGACGGGGAACTCGCGCGACAGGTTGCGCAGGAGCACGTTCCCGTCCGGGTAGCGGATGGCGTTCAAAGACAGACGTCTCCCCAGGCGGCGCGCGTGGAGGGCGCGCTCGCGGTGGATGAAAGGAATTGAGAGGAGGAATGCGCGAAGAGGCGTCAGGCGCGCCGCGCCCGGGGCCTCCCGTGCCGTGTCTGGCTTCCGCGTCCTGTCACTGCTTCGCGCTGTCTTCGCCGCACTCCACGCATCGCTCGTCCTAACGGGCGACCCGCGTCGCCCGGCCAGTGACCCACGAAGGAGGAGGCGAGGTGTCCCGGTGCGACGCCGCGCACCCGGGCCATGGACGGGCCCGAAGACACCGACCCCCACCCCCGCGGGTGGCTGGAGACACGAAGGGAGAAGGGGAGTGTGCCGAGGCGAAAATCCCTGTGAAGACAGGGGCTTGCGCTCGGACCTTCCCGCCCTCCCTCGGGGCTCCAGGTCGAACCGTCCGTGGATGTCTCCCACGGGCCGGATGCGGGCAGGTCTTCGGGCTTGTGAGCGCGTCCGGCGTGAGGCGGGCCGGGGTTCCTACTGGCCGTCACTTCCCGGGGCCCACACGGGCTCCAGTGTCATGGACGGCGGTCGTTCTCACCTACCGCTGCGGGGCAGCCCCGGATTCGGACCGGGTTCCCTTTTCAGCCTGGGTAAACCCAGGCACCAGCATGGCGTCGTCTATACGCCCGGCTTGTTTCAGGTGTCAAGGCAATGTCTGTCATGTCTGGTTCTCCGGCGCGAGCGGCGGCACCGCGGTGGGACGCCGCTCCGCGTCGAGCGCGACCAGGATGAAGCGCCCGCGCGTGCACAGCAGGCGCGCGCCGGACAGCAGGTCCTCCGAGTAGAGCTCCACGTCCACGGTGAGGGAGGTGCGGCCGGTGGCGACGACGCGGCCCACCAGCTCCACCAGCTGGCCCTGGCGCACGGGGGTGTGGAAGTCCACGCGTTCGCTGGACGCGGTGACGACGGTGCGTCGCGCGTAGCGGCTGGCGGTGATGAACGCGGACATGTCCATCAGCCGCAGCGCCTGTCCGCCGAAGAGCGTGCCGTAGTGGTTGGTCTGGTCGGGGAAGACCATGTCGACCATGCGGGTCTCGGTGGCGGACGGAGGGAGGGAAGAAGAAGGGGACGTCATGGCAAGGACTCCTGGCGTGCGGTGCCGCCAGCGCCGAGCGCCGTCGGATCCGGGACACACGGCTCCCGGGCCCGGGACGCGGGCGGTGGCGGACGCACGGGACCGCGAGGGATGACCGGACCTTCCCGCGAGGGGCCGGGGTACCGCCCTGTCGGAGACGATCCTCCGCAGGGGCCGAAGGCAGGTTTTCGGACTCGTGGGCGTGCTTCCGGAGCGCTCCCCACCTGATGGGGATGCCTCCGTGGCGTCTACTGGCCGTCGCTTCCCAGTCCGACTCCGGACCAGTGCGTGTGACAGCGTTCGTTCCCACTCACCGCTGCGGGGCAGCTCCGGATTCGCACCGGATTCCCTTGCTAAACCTCGCGGACTCCCGCGAGGCACCGTCGGCGGGAGGCACGCTAGCCGCGCGGTTCACATCCGCCAAGTGTCCACGAGTGCGTTGGGTTGAAGGCGCTCGCGCTTTCGTGCGAGGAGGCACGACGTGACTCCTCTCCGAAGGATGTGGTGGCTGTGCTACCTCCTGTGGACCGCGTGCGCGGGGCCGGAGGTGAGGGCGCCCCGGAGCTATTCACAGGCGTCGATGGACTCCGCGACGGCCGGATGTCTGCGAAGCCCGGCGTGCGCGTCGCAGGTGGGTGAGGACGCGGTGCTGCCGTGGCTGTCGCGGGCGGCCGCGCGGGCCGGCCAGGCCGCCGCGATGATGCGCCTGTGGGAAGCGGCGGAGGTGGCGCGCGTGGAGCGGGCGCTGGTGGAGTGCGCGAAGCAGGCGAACTTCGAAGTGAACGAGCGGATGCTGGGGCCGGGGAAGCGGACCTCGCCGGAGGTGTGCCGGGAGAAGGTGGTGGACGCGAATGGGCGACAGGTGACGCGGGCGATGCAACTGGGAGAGGCCAAGCACGCGGCGGCACTGGAGTGCGTGCAGCGGGCCCTGGGTGACACGGACGCGGGGCGGTTCAGCCTGGAGCCGCGCTACCTGCGGGACGCGAAGACAGGGCGGATACGGTGGTTGGACCCGGAGGAGGTGGCGCGGTGGCTCGCGGCCGGGCAGTTCCACCTGCTGGTGGGGAGCATCGCGCCCGATGTGGTGCTGCACGCGCTCGGGAACCCCCTGAAGGTCCAGGCCCTCTACGACTTCAAGTTCCCGTGCCCGGCGACCAACGATGCCAGATGGGACACCTATCCGCCGGCAAGCCCCTTCGCCGACAGGCCGCAGAATGCTGTGTACCAGGACCTCTTGGCGAGCGAACGGGCCCCTCTCCTGGTATCCCCCAACATGGGAATCACCCAATGAACGAGCAGGTGCCGACAGTTCGTGAATCGATGGAGATTGAAGGGACGACCGTGGTCCTCATGAGGGAGGGGATCAGCATCGCCTTCTATCTGCGCGCGCCTCACGAAGAGATCGCTCCTGCCCTCTGGCGTGCGCAGGAGCGCTACCGGCGGGCCGTCGAACCGCGACGGCTGCGCTGGTTCTGGGATTGCTACACCGGAGACTGGCCGGAGCTGGATGCGGAGGGAGAGGCGGAGCTCCAGAAGCGGATCCTGAGCCCCTCTTGCTTCGTTGAGGCAAACGAGCTGTCGCACTCCGCGACGGGAGTCGCATTCAGGTATCACGGGAGAGGAAGTGACTCGGCCAGCTTCCACGAGGCCTATCCGGAGAGCACTTGCACGCTGGAGTTCCGGCTGCCCACCGAGTTCCTGGCCGAGCGCGGGCCGGAGTGGATCCGTGCGCTGGCCATCGACCTGGGCCGTGCGCTGCCCTGGGACTCAGGGCATGCGGGCCTGTCGCTCGAAGTGCATGCCTGGACCCGGACCCTCACGCCGCTGCTGCGCGAAACCACCCGGCGCCATCCGGGCTTCGACCTGAACCAGTTGGACCAGCTCGCGCTGCACCTGGGCACGAAGGTCCGCGCCCCCGCATGGCTCACCTTCCTGGGCCCGCCCGTGTTGCAGGAGCTGGGCGGCGCGGAGGGACTGCGCTCCCGGCTGCACGCTCCCGCGACCCAGGTCCAGTCACTCTCCCCGGACCGGGCCGTCGTCTCGTTGGGCCCCGCGCCCGAAGCAGGGGATCTGGACGCGGGTGACACACTGCCCGCGTACCGCGAGCTCGCCCGCGTGCTGGAGCCCTGGCTCTACGCACACCGGGGCTCCTGGGGGGACCTCACCGAAGCCGAGGTCCGCCAGTGGGAGCGCCGCTTCCTCTGACCGCGCACCGGCCGAGCGTGCCCCGTCGCACGCGGGCCCTGTGGCATCATCCCGGGCCGCCATGTCGCTGACGCCTCGCAAGGTCTCGCTCGTCCTGAGCTACCAGTACCCGGGCAAGTACGCCTTCACCGTGCTCGCCGGCGCCGTGGAGGCCGACCCCGCGCTCTCCGACGTGTCGCTGCACTTCCCGCGCAGCCGCGAGGCCCTGCTGGACACCGTGCGCGAGCGCGCGGACGCGGGCGACACCGTCGTCGCCGCGTGGTCCTTCTACTCCGCCAGCTTCGGCCCCTCCGTGGAGGAGCTGCACTGGGTGCGCGAACGGCTGGAGGGCCGCGACGTGCTCTGCATCGCGGGCGGCGTGCACGCCACCGCGGAGACGCTTCAGACGCTCCAGGCCGGCTTCGACCTCGTCGCCGTGGGCGAGGGCGAACACACCCTGCGCGCCCTGCTCGTCCGCGTCCTCCAGGGCGAGGACCCGCGCACGACGCACGGCACCGCGCACCTGAAGGACGGCAAGCTCGTGCAGCACGGTCACGGGGAGGGCGTGCGCCTGGACGACTTCCCCCCGTTCGCCGCGAAGCACGTGAAGTTCGGCGCCATCGAGATCACGCGCGGCTGCATCTACGCCTGCCGCTTCTGCCAGACGCCCTTCATGAGCAAGGCGCGCTTCCGGCACCGCTCCGTGCCCAACATCGCCCGGTGGGCGCGCGAGCTGCGCCTCGCGGGCCGCCGCGACCTGCGCTTCATCACCCCCACGTCCATGTCCTACGGCACCCCGGACGAGACCGTGAACCTGGCCGCGGTGGAGGACCTGCTCGCCGCCGTGACGGAGGCCATGGCCCCGGACGGGCGCATCTACTACGGCACCTTCCCGTCGGAGGTTCGCCCGGAGCACGTCACGCCAGAGGCCCTGGCGCTGCTCAAGCGCTACGTGGCCAACGACAACCTCATCATCGGCGGCCAGTCCGGCTCCGAGCGCATCCTCCAGGCCACCCGGCGCGGCCACGACGTGGAGACCGTGGTGCGCGCCGCGCGGCTCGCGGTGGAGGGCGGCTTCGTCCCCAACGTGGACTTCATCCTGGGCCTGCCCGGCGAGGAGCCCGCGGACGTGGACGCCACCCTGGACCTGATGCAGCGGCTGTCCGACCTGGGCGCGCGCGTGCACGGCCACACCTTCATGCCGCTGCCCGGCACGCCGTTCCGCGACGCGCCGCCCGGCCGGCTGGACGCGCGCACCCGGCAGCGCCTGGACTGGCTCGCGTCCCAGGGCCGCCTGTACGGCCACTGGAAGCAGCAGGGCGTGCTCGCGGAGGCCATCGCCGCCCGCAGACAGCCGCGCGCCCGGTAGCCACACCCGTTACACTGCCGCACGATGGCTGAACAGACGCCGCCCTACTGGCTCCTCATCTCCGTGCTCTTCAGCTCCCAGCCCCTCACGCCCGCGCTGGCGATGACGCTGCACGAGGCCGCCTTCGAGCTGTACTCGCGCGGGGAGGGCTCGCGGGAGGTCGCGGGTGATCTGCTCTCCGGCCGCGTCTCCAACCTGCGCAAGGACGTGTCCCTGGGCGGCATCGCCGGGCCCGCCTTCGAGGCCGAAATCGAGACCGAGCGCGGCTCCGGCGTCGTCCGCTTCGTCCTCACCCGCCAGGGCCTGGAGATGATGAAGGCCCAGGCGCCCACCGCGCAGGCGAAGCCGAAGTACCTCAACTGAGGCAGGGGCGGCCCGTCCGCCCGGCCGCTCCCGGAACGGGGCCCCGTCACCACCTTGAGGACTCAAGGGAGGAGTGACGGCATGGACCCCAAGGACGACTACCTCAAGAAGAGCGCCGGCATCCCGTTGGATCCCGCGAGGCAGAAGGACCCTGACGCGGACGGCGACGAGGTGCCCGCGGAGGGCCGCGCCGACGAGCTCAACGACGTCACCGGGCAGGACGGCGGCCAGCGCACCGACGTGGACAAGCCCTGGCGCGACCCGCGCAGCCGGCACGACGGCATCCGCGACCAGTACAGCGACGACAGCGACAAGAAGAAGCCCTGAGGTTTCCCCCAGGGCTTCGGAACCGCAGCGGCGGCCTGGGGCGCGGACTACTCGCGCTCCAGGTCGATCTTCATCCCGCCCATGTGGAGGATGGACTGGGACATGGTCACCGCGGACATGGTGGCCAGGTCCTCCAGCGCCTGCATCTCCTCGCTCTTGGGCTCCGCGCCGGCCTGCCCCGTCGCCGAGGCCTGCTGGCCGTTGGCGGTCGTGGACGTGGCGCCCGCCGTGTACGTGCCCACCAGCGAGCCGTGCGGCGTGGTCCCCGCCTGCGCCAGCGCGGAGGACACCACCGTGCCGCCCGTCAGCTGCGCGCCCACCTTGGGCTGCGCGGCCGCGCCCGACATCAGCGAGCCGAAGCGGCTGCCCGACACGGAGGAGGCGGTGTTCGTCGTGGCCGGCTGCACCCGAGGACCGGAGAGGGACGTGATGCGGTTCATGGCGGCTCCCTTCAAAGGCCCCGGTCTGCTGGGAGGCACACCCGGGGGCGTGCCTCTGGGGCTTCAAGTTCCTCCCATTATCGCCATGGGTCCCCGGAAGTTGCTGATTCCGGCGCCGCGCCCGCTGGCCCCCCGGCCCTGGGAACGGCGAAGGCCGCGAAATCCCAGGGGAATTCCACTAGGACCCGCGGCCTTCAGGAGAGGCTGGGATGATCCGCCGGGCCTAGAACTGGTGGGCCTCGGTGGACTCGTGCAGGGCCAGGGTGCTGGCGCTGCCGCCGGAGATGACCTCGGCGACCTGGTCGAAGTAGCCGGTGCCCACCTCGCGCTGGTGGCGCGTGGCGGTGTAGCCGTTCTTCTCCGCGCCGAACTCCGACTGCTGCATCTCGCTGTAGGCCGCCATGCCGCGGTCCTTGTACTGACGGGCCAGCTCGTACATGGAGAAGTTCAGCGCGTGGAAGCCCGCCAGGGTGACGAACTGGAACTTGTAGCCCATGGCGCCCAGCTCCCGCTGGAACTTCGCGATGGTGCTGTCGTCCAGGTTCTTCTTCCAGTTGAAGGACGGCGAGCAGTTGTACGCGAGCATCTTGTTGGGGAACTTCTTGTGGATGCCCTCCGCGAAGGCCTTCGCCTGCGCGAGGTCCGGGGTGCTGGTCTCGCACCACACCAGGTCCGCGTAGGGGGCGTACGCCAGGCCGCGCGCGATGGCGCACTCCAGGCCGCCCTTGATGCGGTAGAAGCCCTCCGCCGTGCGGCCCGCCGCCTTGTCGATGAAGGCGTGGTCGTACTCGTCCGCGTCGCTCATCAGCAGCTTGGCGCTGTCCGCGTCCGTGCGAGCCACCACCAGCGTGGACACGCCCATCACGTCCGCCGCCAGGCGCGCCGCGGTCAGCGTGCGCACGAAGTGGCTGGTGGGCACCAGCACCTTGCCGCCCATGTGGCCGCACTTCTTCTCGCTGGCCAGCTGGTCCTCGAAGTGCACGCCCGCGGCGCCCGCTTCGATCATCCCCTTCATCAGCTCATAGGCGTTGAGCGGGCCGCCGAAGCCGGCCTCCGCGTCCGCGAGGATGGGCGCGAACCAGTTGCGGTCATGGCGCCCTTCGGCGTGGTCGATCTGATCCGCGCGGCGCAGGGCGTTGTTGATCTTCTTCACCACGCTGGGGACGGAGTCCACCGGGTAGAGGCTCTGGTCCGGGTACATCTGGCCGGCGGAGTTCGCGTCCGCGGCGACCTGCCAGCCGGACAGGTAGATGGCCTTGAGGCCCGCGCGCACCATCTGCACGGCCTGGTTGCCGGTGAGGGCGCCCAGCGCGTTGATGTACGCGTCCGTGTGGAGCAGCTCCCAGAGGCGGCGCGCGCCCATCTCCGCCAGCGTGTGGCTCACGCGGATGGAGCCGCGGAGCTTCTCCACGTCCTTCTCGGTGTAGTTGCGGGTGATTCCGTCGAAGCGCTGCGCGTGGAGCTTCGCATGGGGGGAGGCATCGGAAGTGGTCGGCGTCGCGTCGTACATGCCAGGACTCCTCGGGGCTGCGGTGAAGGGTTGAAGAAGAACGTCGGTGCTTCGAAACGTCAGGACTTCGCGTCCAGGGCCTCGTAGGCCGGCAGGGTGAGGAAGTCCTCGAAGGCGGGCGCGGTGGACAGCTGCTCGAAGAGCGCGCGGGACTTCTCCATGTGGGCGGGGCCGTAGCGCTCGGGGGCGCCCTCGCGCGCCATCCGCGCCATCTCCTCCGCGAGCAGCTCGCGGAACAGCTCCGGCGTCACCTTGCGGCCGTCCTCCAGCGTGGCCCCGTGGTGGATCCACTGCCACACCTGGGCGCGGGAGATCTCCGCCGTCGCCGCGTCCTCCATCAGGTTGTAGAGGGGCACGCAGCCCAGGCCGCCCAGCCACGCGGCGGTGTACTGGATGCCCACGCGGATGTTGTGGCGCAGGCCCTCCTCGGTGCGCGTGCCGGAGGGAACCTGGAGCAGGTCCGCCTCCGTGACGTGCACGTCCTCGCGCTTGTTGGCCACCTGGTTCGGGCCCTTCATCTGCGCGTCGAAGATCTCCTTCGCCACCGGGACGAGGCCGGGGTGCGCGACCCAGGTGCCGTCGTGGCCGTTCTTCGCCTCGCGCAGCTTGTCCGCGCGGACCTTGGCCATCACCGCGTCGTTGGCGACGGCGTCGCCCTTGATGGGGATGAAGGCGGCCATGCCGCCCATGGCGTGCGCGCCCCGGCGGTGACAGGTCTGGATGAGCAGCTGCGAGTAGGCGTTGAGGAAGCCCTTGTCCATGGTGACCTGACCGCGGTCGGGCAGCACCACGGACGCGTCCGACTGGAGCGTCTTGATGAAGCTGAAGATGTAGTCCCAGCGGCCGCAGTTGAGGCCGGCCGAGTGCTCGCGCAGCTCATGGAGGATTTCGTCCATCTCGAACGCGGCGGGCAGCGTCTCGATGAGGACCGTGGCCTTGATGGTGCCGCGCGGGATGTCCAGCTCGCTCTGGGCCAGGTGGAACACGTCGTTCCACAGCCGGGCCTCCAGGTGGCTCTGCATCTTGGGCAGGTAGAAGTACGGGCCGGTGCCGCGCTGGAGCTGCTCGCGGGCGTTGTGGAAGAAGAACAGGCCGAAGTCGAAGAGCGAGCCGGAGATGGGCTTGCCGTCCACAAGCACGTGGCGCTCCGGCAGGTGCCAGCCGCGCGGGCGCACGAAGAGGACGGCGTGCTGCTCGTTCAGCGCGTACCGCTTCCCGTTCTCCGCCGTGAAGGAGATGGTCTTGCGCACGGCGTCGCGCAGGTTCAGCTGGCCGCGCACCACGTTGTCCCAGGTGGGGCTGTTGGCGTCCTCGAAGTCCGCCATGAAGACGCTGGCGCCGGAGTTGAGCGCGTTGATGATCATCTTGCGGTCCACCGGACCGGTGATCTCCACCCGCCGGTCCTGCAGGTCCGCGGGCACCGGGGACACCGTCCAGTCGCCCTTGCGCACGTCCGCCGTCTCCGGGAGGAAGTGCGGGCGCTCCCCCTTGCGCCAGCCCTGCGCCACCTTCTTGCGCCGCTCCAGCAGGGCCTCGCGCCGCTCCCCGAAGGTGCGCGCCAGCTTCGCCACGAAGGCCATGGCGTCCTGCGTCAGCACCTCCGCGTAGTCCGGATGCCAGGTCCCCTGGACGCTCACGCCGGGGCCGAATGCCGGAGATTCCTGGGGGGTGCTGGCGTCCATGTCGGCTCCTGACGAGATGCGTTGTAAAGGCGGCTCAACGGGCTGAAAGATGCCCCTGCCGTCTGTGGAAGGGAAGTCGGGGTGAATTAGAAGCTGCTTGCCTGTAAGGCTGTCAACACCGCCATCATTAAATCTGTAAATTCACTGACGCACCGGGACAGAACCCCGCGAAATCACGAGTTCTGGGGGATGCAATCACCCGGCGGCGGCCTCCGTAGGTAGGGATGGAGCCCCCATCTCGCCAAGCGGGGGGCGGACGGAGAGGCCAGCTCATGGACGTCACGACGCGGTGCAGGGCTTGTTCGCGGGAGCTGTCCGAGGGGGCGGCGCGGTGTTCGCACTGCCGCACGCGCACGGTGCCGCTGCACCGGGGAGAGGGGCGGGCGCTGCTGGGCGTGTGCGCGGCGTTGGCTCGGGAGCTGGACGTGGACGCCGCGCTGGTGCGGGTGGCGTTCGTGCTCCTGCTGTTCGCGTCCGGAGGGATGAGCCTGCTGCTCTATGTGCTGCTCTGGGGGTTCACCCCGGCGCGGCCCGGAGGCCGGGCCCCCTTCCAGGGGCCGTTGGATTGGATTGCCCGGGTGGGGAGCACGCCCGTGGACGAGGACGCGCCGCGCTGGGAGCGTCGCGTCTGAGCGTCGTATGGGGGCCGCGGAGCACTTGGGCCTGACGGACAGGGGCGAGGATGTTAATCGCGCGGGACATCGTTCCTGTCCGCTGGAGGCCAGCACCGTGAGCACGAAGAACGTTCGCATCGAGAAGGACACCTTCGGTCCCATCGAAGTCCCCGCCGACCGGCTCTGGGGCGCGCAGACGCAGCGAAGCCGCCAGAACTTCGCCATCTCCACGGAGCGCATGCCTCCGGCGCTGGTGCACGCGCTGGTGCTCGTGAAGAAGGCCGCCGCGCTGGTGAACCTGGAGAACGGCACCCTGCCCAAGGACAAGGCCCAGGCCATCGTGAAGGCCGCGGATGAGGTCCTCGCCGGACAGCACGAGGAGGAGTTCCCCCTGCTGGTGTGGCAGACGGGCAGCGGCACCCAGACGAACATGAACTGCAACGAGGTGCTGGCCAACCGCGCCTCGGAGCTCATGGGCGGCGAGCGCGGCGAGGCGCGCAAGGTGCACGCCAACGACGACGTCAACAAGGGCCAGAGCTCCAACGACGTGTTCCCCACCGCGATGAGCGTGGCCGCCGTGGAGGCCGTGGTGAAGCACGTGCTTCCGGAGCTTCAGGCCCTGCGCGACGTGCTGGCCCAGAAGTCCCAGGCGTTCCAGTCCATCGTGAAGATTGGCCGCACGCACCTGCAGGACGCGACGCCGCTCACGCTGGGCCAGGAGTTCAGCGGGTACGTGGCGCAGCTGGAGCGCGCGAAGGGTCACATCGAGGCCGCGCTGCCGCACCTGTCGGAGCTGGCGCTGGGCGGCACCGCCGTGGGCACCGGCCTCAACGCGCCCCCGGGCTACGCCGAGCGCGTGGCGGTGGAGATCGCCAGGCTCACCGGCCATGGCTTCATCACCGCGCCCAACAAGTTCGAGGCGCTGGCCGCCAACGACGCGCTGGTGCAGGCGCACGGCGCGCTCAAGGGCCTGGCGGCGGTGCTGTTCAAGGTGGCCAATGACATCCGGTGGCTGTCGTCCGGGCCGCGCTCGGGCATTGGCGAAATCAACATCCCGGAGAACGAGCCGGGCAGCTCCATCATGCCGGGCAAGGTGAACCCCACGCAGAGCGAGGCGCTCACCATGCTGTGCGCCCAGGTGATGGGGAACGACGTGGCCATCTCCCTGGGCGGCGCGTCCGGCAACTTCGAGCTGAACGTCTTCAAGCCGCTGCTCATCCAGAACTTCCTCCAGAGCTGCCGGCTGCTGGCGGACGGGATGCGCAGCTTCCGGCTGAACTGCGCGGTGGGCATCGAGCCCAACCTCCCGCGCCTCCAGGAGAACCTCCAGCGCAGCCTGATGCTGGTGACGGCGCTCAACCCGCACATCGGCTACGACAACGCGGCGAGGATCGCCAAGACGGCGCACAAGCAGGGCAGGACGCTCAAGGAGGTCGCGGTGGAGCTGGGGCTCGTCACCGAAGAACAGTTCGACCAGTGGGTCCGCCCGGAGAAGATGACCGGGGGGCTGTAGGCCGCCGTCCGACCCCCGGGGGCCGCCCCGGGCCCCCCAATCGTGGGACAGCGCACGCTCGCGCAAGAAGGGGGGAGCGCGCGGGAAGGGGGACGATTAGGGTACGGGGGCCATGAACGTCCCCTTCGTCATTGAGACCACGCACCGCGGCGAGCGGGCGTACGACCTCTACAGCCGCCTGCTCAAGGACCGCATCATCCTCCTGGGCACGCCCATCAACGACGATGTGGCCAACCTCATCGTCGCCCAGCTCCTGTTCCTGGAGTCCGAGGACCCCGACAAGGGCATCAACCTCTACATCAACTCGCCGGGCGGCTCCGTCACCGCGGCGCTCGCGATGTACGACACGATGCAGTACGTCAAATGCCCCGTGTCCACCATCTGCGTGGGCCAGGCCGCCTCCGCGGGCGCGCTGCTGTTGCTGGCGGGCTCCAAGGGCAAGCGCTACGCCCTGCCCAACAGCCGCATCATGATCCACCAGCCGCTGGGTGGCGCGCAGGGGCAGGCGACGGACATCGAAATCCAGGCGAAGGAGATCCTCCGCCTGCGCGCGTACCTCAACGGCCTGTTCGTGAAGCACACGGGCCACACCATCGAGCGCATCGAGAAGGACACCGAGCGCGACTACTTCATGAGCGCCGAGGAGGCCCGGCAGTACGGCCTCATCGACGAGGTCGTGGAGCGCGCTTCGGGAGTCCCGGCGCCCAAGTAGCGCCGCGGGCCTCCAGGCGAGCGGGGGCGCGCCCCCCGCGCCGTTGCTCCGGGCGAGCATGCGACGGCAGGGGGTTCCGCAAGGTGCCCCACGGTGCGGCTTGACGGGGGCGTGCCCAAGGTTCGGGTATGGCCCCCCGCTTCCTCGTCGCCGCTCTCCTGCCTGTCCTCATGGCGGGCGTTGGTTGTGCCACCGGCCCCACGCGCCGCACCCCCGTGCCCCCCTCGTCCCCGGACGTGCAGGCGGAGCTGGGGGAGCGCAACGTCGTCGACTCGGGCGCGGAGTATGCCCACCAGAACGGCCTCGTCCTGGCGAAGGGCTCCGAAGGGGTGCGCTTCGAGCCCAACTACTGGCGGATCCGCTTCGGGCTCCCCCAGCAGGGCTCCGGCAAGCTGCTGGATCTGCAGTTCGATGAGCTGGCCGAGCGCGTGACGGGGGGGCGGCGCCTGGAGATCAATCCGCCGCCCGTGCCCACCACCGGCATCTTCCAGCCCAGCGACTCGAGCCCCGCGACAGGCGGCTCGGGTCCCTGAGCGCGGCCGTGGCTACGGCAGCCGGGTGATGCGGTCGAGCGCCGGGGCCGGCAGCGGGTTGGCCTCCGTGCTCCGCGCGGCCAGGTAGGCCTCCAGCGCGTCGGTGTCCACCGCGCCGCCCAGGGGGGCCTTGCCCTCCGTGAGGACGCTGAAGCCGTCGCCGCCCGGAGCGAGGAAGCTGTTCACCGTGACGCGGTAGTTCGCGGCCGGATCCACCGTCGTGCCGTTCAGCCGGATGCTGGCGGGGTCCACCTTGGAGCCCGGGGGCGCGGACGCGCTGAACGCATACGTGAAGCCCGCGGACGGGTGGAGGATGCGGGTGGTGCTGGCGTTGGGCCACTGCTGCTCCAGCAGGCGCTCAATCTGCGCGCCGGTCAGCGTCAGGGTGACCAGGCTGTTGCCGAAGGGCTGCACCGTGAAGGACTCGCCGTAGGTGACGGCGCCGAGGTCGCTGGGGTTGGCCGGGTCGCGCACGAGGTCGGCCCGCACGCCGCCGGGGTTCATGAAGGCAATCTGGGCGCCGCCCAGGTTCGCGGGCCGGGTGGCCTCCAGCTGCGCGTCCGCGATGACGAAGCCCATGGTGGACTGGCCGGTGGGGTCCGTCTGGATGTTGCCGCGGACCAGGGTCTGGGCAATCCAGCCGATGACGCGGTTCTCCAGCGCCGCGGTGAGGCCCTTGTAGCGGGTGATGAGCTCGGTGGTGGCGGAGTCGGGCGTCACCGTGCGGGTGACGATGACGTTCTGGGCCTGGGCCTTCAGCACCTGCCCGGTGGCCACGTCCAGGGTCAGGTCGATGTCCGTGAGCAGCCGGCCCACCGACGCGGCGCTGGTGACCAGCTTGCCGCTCAGCGTGCAGTTGTAGGCCTGATGGGTGTGGCCGCTGAGGATGACGCTCACGGCGGGGTCCAGCTTCTGGGCGATGTCCACGATGGGGCCGGAGATGCCCTTGCACTCGTTGTAGAGCGAGTCGACCGCGGGCGTGCCGCCCTCGTGCACCACGACGACGATGGCGTTCACGCCCTGCGACTTCAGCTCCGGCACCAGCGCGTTGACGGTCTCCACCTCGTCCTTGAACTCCAGGCCGGCGACGCCCGTCGGCGTGACGATGTTCGGCGTGCCTTCCAGCGTCATGCCGATGAAGGCCACCTTCACGCCCTGGAAGGTGCGCACGTCGTAGCGCGGGAAGAGGGTGCGGCCCGGGCCGGTGGCCACGTTGGCCGCGAGGAACTTGAACTTCGCGCCGGAGAAGCCGGTGCCGTCCTGGCAGCCGTCCACGGGGTGGCAGCCACCGGACTGCATGCGCAGCAGCTCCGAGCCGCCCTCGTCGAACTCGTGGTTGCCCACGGCGCTCAGGTCCAGGCCCATCTGGTTCATGGCCTCGATGGTGGGCTCGTCATGGAAGAGCGCGGACAGCAGCGGCGTGGCGCCGATGAGGTCGCCCGCGGACACCACCACGCTGTTCGGGTTCTTCGCGCGCAGCTCCGCGACGTGGCGGGCGAAGTACACGGCGCCGCCCGCGTTCACGCGATCCGGGCCGCCGTCCGCCAGGAAGGCCTGGGCAATCTGGCCGCCGCTGCCGCTCGCGGGCTCCAACTGCCCGTGGAAGTCGTTGAACGCGATGATCTTCACGGAGACGGTGGCGGCGGTGCCCCCGTCGCCCGTGCCCGCGTCGTCCGTGCCCGCGTCGGTATTGGTGGGCGGGGGCTGGAGGGTGACGGCCCGGCAGACGTGGTCGACGCAGGTCCAGCCCTGGCCTTCCGGCGCGGGGTTCTGTTCCTGGCAGTCGAAGGCGTTCACGCACTCCTGGTCGCCGCAGCCGCCGTGCATGAAGAGCAGCAGGCCGGTGACGAAGGCGCCGGCGAGGAGGAAGACGCTGGGACGCGCGGCATCACGCGCGCGGGGGACGGAAGGCTGCATCGAGGCGGCTCCTGGAGGGAAGGAGGGGGGAGGGGCGCACCGCCGCACCCTCGGGGGCGGAGACGATGGCATCATCCCGTGTCACCGACGTGAGGGGCGGGTCGCGAATGGGTGTCGTCACCGCGGGTGTGACGTGAACGACACCCTGTCGAGGCTCAGGGACCGGCGAACGCCAGACACTCCAGCAGCTCCGCGCTTCCGTCCACGCGGCTCCAGACCACGGCCTCCTGGTCGAACAGCCGTCCGATGCGGAGGGCCTCGTCCCGGGACAGGCCGGGGACGAAGACGCTCTCCTCGAACCAGCTCCGGTCGTCCGCGACGCCGATGGCGGACACGAACGGCTGCCCCCGGGCTTCGAGCAGCGCGAAAAGGGAGCGCTGAAGGCGCTCGTTGGTGCGGAGCGGCCGTGGGTGCGCGCGGGGATTCCACGCGGTGATGAAGGCCCAGCTGGTGAAGCCGTGCGCGGTGAGCGCGGCGTCGAGCGCCGGGTGCGCGGCGTCCACGCGCAGCACGTGCTTCACGCCTCCGACGAGCGGGTGCGGGCGCACGACGTAGGCCGTGGCCCTGAAGGCCCCGTGCAACGCGGCCCGCCGCGCGTCACTCATGCCGGAGGCCGTGGCCCTGAAGGCCCCCGTGCAACGCGGCCCGCCGCGCGTCACTCATGCCGGAGGCCGTGGCCTTGAAGGCCCCGTGCAACGCGGCCCGCCGCGCGTCACTCATGCGGCGCAGCGACCGTCGTCCCCGCGCCGGGCGGGTGGGGGGTGGGAGGCGCCGCGACCTCCGTGTTCGCGACTTGCGGACGGACCGCCGTCGGGCCCGCGCTCGGAGCCGTCGCGCCGGTCGCCTTGGCTCCCTGCGGAGCCGTGCTCGGCGGATTGGCATCCTGGGGGCTCGAGGCCGTCGGACTCGCGCCCCGCGGCGTCGCTTCCGCCGCGTTCGCGCCCTGCGGAGCGGGGGACGGCGGAGCCGGCGCTGGCGGTGTCGCTTGTGGCGTCACGACCTGTGCTCCCGCGCCCTGCGATTTCGCCGAGGGCGGGCTGGCCGTCGCCGGAACCGCGAGCAGCGGCAGCGCCGGAGGCCCTTCGCGGACCTTGGGCGGAATCTGGCTGGCCACGATGGGCGCCTCCTCCGCGGTCTTCCATGGGCGGTCCGGCCACCAGCGCTCCACCGGCGGCGGTGCCCTCGCGAGGAAGTCCTGTCCGGGACGGGGCGCGGTGATGCCCACGCTGTCGTGCTTCGCGGCCACCAACGAGCGCTCGATGGGCTCCGTCCACCCATGCGACGCCAACGTCACCAGCCCCCAGTGCACCGGCAACATCAACCGGCCACGCACCAGCCGGTGCGCGAGCACCGCCTGCTCCGGCCCCAGGTGCCAGTCCGGCCAGCCCGCGCCGTACTGCCCCGTCTCGATCATCGTCAAATCGAACGGCCCCAGCTTCGCGCCAATCTCCTCCATCGCGGGGAACAGGCCGGTGTCACCCGAGTAGTAGACCCGGTGCGCCGGTCCCACGAGCGCCCAGCCCGCCCACAGCGTCTTGTCCCGTTGCAGGAACCGGCCCGACGCGTGCCGCGCCGGCGTGCACACGATGTCCAACCCCTTCACCTTCGTGCGCTCCCACCAGTCCAGCTCCACGATGCGCGACGCCGGCACGCCCCAGTATTCCAGGTGCGCCCCCACGCCCAGCGGCACCACGAACGTGGTGTCCCAATCCTTCATCGCCGTGATGGTCGCGAAGTCCAGGTGGTCGTAGTGGTCATGCGAGATGACCACCGCGTCGATGGGCGGCAGTGCGTCCAGCGCGATGGGCGCCGGGAACCAGCGCTTCGGTCCAATCCACTCCAGCGGCGACGTGCGCTCGCCCCACATGGGGTCCGTGAGCACGCGGTGCCCGTCCACCTCCACCAGCGTGGACGAGTGCCCCATCCAGGTGACGCGCAGCCCGTCCGGCGGCGGCGTGGCGAAGCGCTCCGGGTCGATGCGGTCCACCACCACCGGCATCCGCGGACTGGCGTCGGAGCTGCCGTGGAACAGGTCCGACAGCGAGCGCTCCCAGTTGTTCAGGATGGGCTGCGGGTTGACGAACCCGCCGTCCTGCCACTGCGGCGAGCGCACCATCCGCTCCAGCCGCGCCCCCTCCGCGCCCCGCCCGAACGCACGCCACCCGTCGATGACGACGACCAAGAGGAAGGCGCCCAGGATCAGCAGGCCCCACCCGAAGAGGCGCAAGAGCCTGCCTCCCCAGGACGGCCGCTGGGGGCCGTAGGACGGAAAGGCCGTACGGAAGGCCTTCTGTCGGGCCTTGTCCGCGGCCCGCATGGGTCCGGCGTTCATCCTCATTCCCGGACCCTGATGGGTCCGGTGCATGGGTGTCAATGGGAAGACGGCCCGCGCGTGCCCGGTTTTCCCTGACTCCAGTGGCGTCCCGGACGACCCGTGCGGCCTTGGCTCCGAGGCCCTACTGGGGGAGCGTCAGGGCGGCGCGAAGGTCACCGTCGCGGTCCACCCCCGGTGTGAAGCCGAAGGCCCCTGGAGGACGCGGGGCCCGTGCTTCAGCTCGCGACGGGGGCGTAGTCCGGCAGGGTGATGGCGTCCGCCGAGGGTGACAGCACCTTGCCCAGGATGCGCCGGAGGCCGGGGGCGGTCGCGAGCCGGAGGACCGCATGCCCCAACGCGATGCCCGCGCGCGTCCGCGGGGAGGCGAGGCGCGGCGCGCTCTTCGGAAGCTGCTGGGCCTGATTCACGTAGGGCCGCATGAGGGCTTCGTAGGACGCGAAGGCCTGGCGGTGGTCGCCGTGGCGCATCAGCTCTCCGGCGAGGACGTAGGCGCCGACGAGCGCGAGGCTCGTGCCCATGCCGCTGATGGGGAGGCGCAGTAGGCGGCGTCGCCCACCAGGGCCACGCGCCCCTTCGACCAGCGGGGCATCTTCACCTGTCCGATGGCCTCGAAATAGAAGTCCGGCGAGTCATCCAGGGCCGCCAGCACTCGCGGCGTCTCCCATCCGAGGCCGGCGAAGGTGCGCTTCAGGAGCGCCTTCTGCCGCGCGGGTTCCAGCCGCTCGTAGCCCTGGGGTGGCTCCTGGAAGGACAGCAGCGCGCGGGTCGTCCCCAGGTTGTCGGGGCGCAGCGTCACGTTCCGGCTGCCCGGCGCGTTGAACCAGCGGGCCTGCTGGCCGTCGGAGGGCGCGCGCGGAATCGTGAAGTAGGCGGTGTGGAGGTCGAACGCGCGGAACGTCACCTCGTCACCGAAGACGAGCTTCCGCGTCCTGGAGCCAATCCCTTCCGCCGCGATGACCAGGTCGAACGTGCGGGGCGCCCCCCGCTGGAACGTCACCCGCACCCGCTCCCCGTCGTCCTCGAGCCCGGTCACGCAGTCCCCGAAGATGTATTCGGCGTCATCGCGCGTGCGCTCCACCAGGAGCCGGGCCAGCTCGCCCCGGAGGATCTCCAGCTCCGCGATGAGCCCTTCGCCCCCGAACGCCTTCGCGTCGAAGGCGGCGCGCGTCCGGTTGTTCGCGTCGACGAAGGCGATGCCCTCCTCGTTCGTGGAGCAGGCGCGGATGGCGTCCTCCAGGCCCATGCGTTGCGCGACCGTCCTTCCCGCGCCGCGCACGTCGACCGTCTGGCCGCCGGTCCGCAGCTCCGGCGCGCGCTCGACGACCACCACGTCCATCCCGTAGCGGCGCAGCCAGTAGGCCAGGGTGGGGCCCGCCACACTGGCGCCGGTCACCAACACAGTACGTCTGCTCATGGGGGTCCTTCAGTCCAATCCGTGTGAGGAAGGTGCCGCGGCCGGATCCGCCGCCGCCCGATAGACGTCGATCACCCGGCCCAGGAACTGCTCGATGACCGCCCGGTCCGCGGCGGGAAGTCCCGCGACGAGCGCGTCCAGCCCCGTCAGCATCGGCGTCAGGTGTTGGAAGACGCGCGCCACGGACTCGGGCGCGGGCACGACCCGCACCTTGCGCCGGTCGTCCGACTGCTTCTCCCGCGCCACGTGCCCCGCGCGCTCCAGCCGGTCCACGATGTAGGTGCCGGCGGCGGTCGTGACCTTCAGCCGCGACGCCAGGTCCGTGGGGCTCATGGGCCCGCTGGTGATGAGCTGCTCCATCGCCGACAGGTCGGTGGAGTTCACCCCCAGGCTGTCACCCAGCCGCGCTTCGATCCGCCGCGTCAGCAGTGACAGCGTCTGCAACTGCTGCCCGATGCGGTCCCCGGCGAGCATCAGCCCCCGGGGATCCTCGGGAGGAAACCCGCTGGAAGAGGTCGGCATGGGAAGATAATTAAATGAATTAACTATTTTTCGCCAATGAAATCGATGCCTTCCCGCCAGGGGAGGCCGTCGCGCCACCGGCCACCCCCGACAGAAGCCCCAGCACCTCTCACCCCGCGCGAGTCCTCAGGTGGTGCGCGAGCCGTCCGCCGCCGCGTCGTCGAAGCGGTCACCGCCGGGCGCCAGCCGCCCCAGGCCGATGGGCGCGGCCAGACACGCGTCGGGAATCCCGAACGCGTCCACCAGCCCCACCGCGTCCGGCCGCAGCTCCGCGCACAGCTTCACGCGCTCCTTGCGGATGGCCTGGGCCTTGGGGGCCTCCAGGTAGCCGTGCTCCAGGAACCAGCCGCTGGCGGACTCCAGGCAGGACAGGCCGAAGAGGTCCGCGAGGAGCCCCAGCACTGGCTTGAGGGCTTCGTCCTTCACCGCCGCCACGCCGCGCAGGAACTGCTCCAGCACGATGCGCTCCACGCTCGCGTGCGCCAGCGCCAGCAGGTGCGCCTGCACCTGGTTGAAGGCCTCGAACGCCTCCACGCCCGCGGACAGCCGCTTGCGGATGCGCTTGGACACGGAGGCGAGCAGCGCCTCCTCGCGGAAGCGCAGCGCGCGCAGCTGGAAGTCGCTGTCGCGCAGGTGGTCGCTGTCCGTCCTCCGGCCCGCGATGGGGTTGCGGTCCATCACCACCGTGGCGGCCTGGTCCATGAGGAGCTTGAGCACCGCGAAGACGCGGTCGTCCTCGAAGCGCTGGCGGTAGCCCGTGAGCAGGCCCTTGGCCACCAGCTGCATGAGCACGGTGTTGTCGCCCTCGAAGGTGGTGAACACGTCCGTGTCCGCCTTCAGCGAGGACAGCCGGTTGGCGGTGAGGTAGCCCTGGCCGCCGCACGCCTCGCGGGACTCCTGCACCGTGGCGGTGGTGTTCCACGACGCGTAGGCCTTCAGGCCCGCGGCGAGCGCCTCCACCTCGCGCGCGTCGTCCTCGGTGCGGTGGACGTAGCGGTCCACCAGGTACTCCAGCGCGAAGTCCAGCGCGTACGCCTTGGCGACGAGGGGCAGGAGCCGCAGCTGGTGCGACTGATGGTCCAGCAGCCGCACCTCGCGGGCGCCGGCGGGGCCGAACTGGCGGCGCAGGTCGCCGTAGCGCACGGCGATGGTCAGCGCGCTCTTGGCCGCGCTCAGGGACGCGCACGCCACGCTCACGCGGCCGGCGACGAGCGCGCCCAGCATGGTGAAGAAGCGCTTGGAGTCGCCGGTGATGGAGCTGGTGTACTCGCCCGCTTCGGTCACCTGCCCGTAGCGGTCGAGCAGGTTCTCGCGCGGCACGCGCACCTGGTGGAACCACAGCCGTCCGTTGTCCACGCCGTTGAGGCCCATCTTCTCGCCGCAGTCCTCGATGCGGATGCCCGGCAGCACCTTGCCGTGCGCGTCGCGCAGGGGGACGAGCAGCGCGTGCACGCCCAGCCGCTCGCCGTCCACCTCCAGCTGCGCGAACACCGTGGCCATGCGCGCGTGCCGGGCCGCGTTGCCAATCCACTCCTTGCGCGCGGTCTCCGACGGCGTGTCGATGACGAACTCGCCCGCGTCCGCGTCGTAGCGGGCCACCGTCTCGCAGTCGCGCACGTTGGAGCCGTGGCCCAGCTCGCTCATCGCGAAGCAGCCGGGCAGCTCCAGCGTGGCGACCTTCGGCAGGTACTGCTGGTGGTGCCGCTTCGTGCCCAGGAACAGGATGCTGGAGCCGAACAGGCCGAAGTGGACGCCCGCCTTGATGACGAGGCTCAGGTCGAAGAAGGCGAGCGTCTCGAACGCGGCGATGAACGCGCCCAGGTCCGCGCCGCCCTCGCGCCCCTTGGGGAAGGCGAGCTGCCCCAGGCCGTCATCCGCCAGGTGCCGGAGCCAGTCGAAGACCTGCTCGCGGTACTCGGTGGAGGTGAGGCCTTCCTTGTAGCGGAAGTCCGCGTCCCGCAGCCACCCGCGCACCTGCTGGCGCACGCCCGCGTAGGTGCGGTCCAGCACGGCCGTCATCGCCGCCGGGTCGAAGGAGGCCGCGTGGGAGCGGGGCTCCGCGTGCGGGACGCGCGAGGCCCGAGGCACCAGCGAGCGCACCGCCTCCTTGCCATCCACGCCCAGGGTGGCCTCCAGGGTGGCCAGGGCCTTCGCCAGCTCCGCGGGGGGGACGTTCAGGGGCGCCTCCCCCGCGAGCGCCTGGGCCAGCTGCACGCCCAGCTCCGCCAGGTTCTGCTGCTGGCTGCTGGCCAGCGTCTCGGCGGTGGCGCGGATGTGTTCGCGCAGGATGGCCAGCTCGCGGGGCGGGGGCGGCCGGAGCGGATCCACCCAGAGCGCCAGCACGGTGCTGGACTTGAGGTCCAGCCAGGGCTGGGCGCGGGCGGCGGCGCCCAGGGCCTTGAGCTCCTCGCCGGTCAGCTCGCCGTCCGTCCAGGCGATGTAGAGCATGGGGACCAGCGGGGCGAGGCCGGACAGGGACAGCAGCTCCCGGGCGGAGGGACGTGAAGGGGTGTCGAGCATGCGATCTCTCCAGGCGAGGGAACTCGGGAGAGGGCAGTGTCGCCACGGTGCGAGGCTCCGGCAACGACGGAATGGGGACCTGTTCACCGGGCGGACCGGAGGGCGGGCCGCGCCTGCCAGGGACGCCGGGCGTCCCTACGTTGTGGAGGCCATGAGCGAACTCCAGGACACGGAAGTGCTTCCCCAGCCCGGGGCCCACGGGTTCGACGGTGACGGCGAGACGCGCAAGCACGAGATGCAGGGGCCGTTCGCGCTGCCGCCGGGGCCCGAGGGGTTCTCGTTCGCGCTCTACCAGTCGTCGGGCGTGGGGCTGACGCCGGGGCACCGGATGCAGCTGCTGGAGAACAGCCAGGTCTTTGGCCGGATGTTGGAGGACATCCGCGCGGCGAAGCACAGCGTGCACCTGCTCATCTACATCTGGCGGCCGTGCGCGCTGTCGGACCGGTTCGTGGAGGCGCTGCGAGAGCGCTCCCAGGCGGGCGTGCAGTGCCGCGTGGTCGTGGACGCGGTGGGCAGCGAGGAGACGGCGGGGGACAAGGACTTCGACCTCCAGGTCGAGAAGCGGCTGACCGACGCGGGCGTGGAGGTGCACTACTACCGGCTGCTCGCGGGCAAGGTGCTGGGGCGGCTGCTGGGGCGGTCGCACCAGAAGCTCGTCGTGGTGGACGGGCGCATCGCGTACACGGGCGGCTTCGGCATCTGGAAGGTGTGGGAGGGCGACGGGCTGACGCCGGACCACTGGCGCGACACGCACGTCCGCGTGGAGGGGCCGGAGGTGCGGCGCATGCAGGTGACGTTCGCCAAGCACTGGCAGGAGTCGGGCGGGAGCCTGCTGCCGCGCGAGTGCTTCCCTTCGCTGGAGGCGGACGGAGGCGGGTGCGCGGCGTTCATCGAGAGCTCCGGGCGGTTGGGCATCACCGAGGCGGAGCGGATGGTGCGGCTGGTGGTGGCGGCGGCGACGAAGCGGCTGTGGATCGCCAACGCGTACTTCACGCCACCCAATGACATCCTGGAGCAGCTGGAGGTGAAGGTCCGGCAGGGCGTGGACGTGCGGGTGCTGGGGCCGGGGCCGCATCACGACGTGCCGGTGGTGCGGGCGTCGCAGCGGTCCACGTATGAGCGGCTGCTGGCGGCAGGGGTGCGCATCTGGGAGTACCAGCCGGCGATGCTGCACTCGAAGACGATGCTGGTGGATGACTGGTTGTGCGTCGTGGGCTCCACGAACCTGGACTCGCTGTCGCTCAACAAGTTGAGCGAGGGGTCGCTGGTGTTCGAGGACCGGGAGATCGCCGCGAAGCTGGAGGCGTGCTGGGAGAAGGACGTGCGGCACTCGAAGGAGATCACGCTCCAGAACGGCGGCCGGACGAACCCGTGGCGGAGGTTCGCGCGGCGGGCCACGCAGCTGGCGGGGCACGACCGGTAGTGCTCAGCGGTGGGAGGTGACGCCCTCCTGTCGGCAGTAGGGGAGCACGGGGCAGGTGGAGCACTTGGGCCGGGTGCCGGTGCACACGTGCTTGCCGAAGGGGACGAGGAGCCGGTTCAGCTCCACCCAGTAGGGGCGCGGGAGGACGGCTTCGAGCGCGGCGAGCGTGCGCTCCGGAGTGGAGGCCTTCACGTAGCCCCAGCGGTTGGTGACGCGGTGGACGTGGATGTCCACGCTGATGACCTCATGGCCACACGCGATGCCGAGCGCCAGGTGCGCGCACTTGGGGCCCACGCCCTTGAAGGACTGGAGCACGTCCGCGTCGGCGGGGAGCTGGCCGTGGAACTCATCGCGCGTGCGCATGGCGATGGCGTGGACCTGGGCGGCCTTGCCTTCGTGGAAGGTGACGGGGCGGATGAGCGCGTCGATCTCTTCTGGCGAGAGGCGCGCGAGGGCTTCCGGCGTGCGCGCGCGGCCGAGGAGCCGGAGTGACGCGGGGAGGCTGACCTCATCGAGCGTGCGGATGGAGAGGATGCACGCGATGAGCTGTTCGAAGAGGGAGCCGTGGCCTCTGGCGGCCAGCTCGAACATGGCCGCGTCCGCGAAGGAGCGCACCTCGTGGCGCACGCGGCGCAGGACCTCCTCGATGTCGAACGGGAGCTTCTCCGCGTCCGAAGCGGCGGCGTGCGCGGTGCGTGCGCTCTGGGTGCGCGGTGCGCGCCGGGGCGCGATCGTGGGTCGGGGCTGCTTGCTGTCCGCCATGCGGGCCTCCTGACCTGGGAAGTTGGGTCGGGAGGTGGCGACGGGCTTGGCGCTCTTGCAGGGCCGGTGGGCGAGCGGTCAGGCGGGCGGGGAGAGGTTCATCGCGTACCAGCGGTCACAGCCGAAGTGGCCGGTGCGGCCCATGGGGGCGCTCAGCGGTTCGAAGCCAAGCCTCCGGTAGAGCTTCTGGGCCTGCTCCATGCCCCCCAGGGTTTCGAGGTAGCACCGTTGAAAGCCCGCGCTTCGCGCGAACTCCAGACAGTGTCTCAACAGGCGCTCGCCCATGCCATGGCCTCGGGCCGCCGGCAGGAAGTACATCTTGCGCAGTTCGCAGACGTCCGGAGTGCCCCCGTCCAGCGGCGCGATGCCCGCGCCGCCCACCACCTGCCCCTCATGAACAACGACGAAATACCCGTGCCGGGGGCGGCTGTAGGCCGCGCTCATCGTGTCCACTTCCGGGTCGTGGAGGGCGAAGCCCGGACCGTCCGCTCCGAACTCCGGCATCACCGCGCGGATGACCGCGGCCATCGCCGCGTCGTCCCGGGCCTCGATGGGCCTCAACACCAGTTCCGTGCTCATGACCCGCACGGTCCCATGACTTGTCCCCACCGGCCAGCGCCGGGTGTGCACCTGTGCAGCCGTCTGCACAGCCGCCACGCGCCCGATGCACCTCGGTGGATTCGCTTGTCGTGCCCTTCCAGGGCATTGTGCGTGGCACGGTCGTTGTAGAGGGGGAAGCACCATGTACTGTCCTGCCTGCCGACAAGAGCGCCTGGGAAGCGCGCGCCAGTGCGTTGTCTGTGGCAACCGTCTTTCCGCCCGAGCCCGGTCCGACATCGAGGCCGAGCTCGCGCATGTCCACTTCCTCCTGGACGAGGTGCGACGCTGGGACGGTCACGACGTACCGCTCGTCGTGAGCCGGCGGATCGCTGAACGCTACGAGCGGCAGGCCCGCATCCTCCTCTCCGTCCTCACGGACACCCCCATCGAGGCGCTGAGTCCCGCGCCCGTCGCGCCTCGTGATGAGGCCGGGGTCCCGCCGATGGGGGAGGGGGCCGTTGCCCTCGGCCCCGTGTCCGTGGCCGCCACGCCTGAAGTCTTCGCGGCTTCCGCGAGCACCGACGCCGCCGACACCGCTCGCGCCTTCGTCGTCAACGCTCACGAGGTCGCTGTTCAGGCCTCCAGCGCTCCCGCGGTCCTCGACACCGCGGTCGACGGCGAGTCCCCTCCTGACACCGCCGCCGCTTCCGTCTCCGACGCGAACCCGGACACCGCCGCCGCTTCCGTCTCCGACGCGAACCCGGACACCGCCGCGCAAGCCCTCACCGATTCCGCGGTCGCCGGAGCTTCCGAGACGCCGGGCGCCAGTGGTCCCTCCGCGGTCCACTTCTCCGTGCTCGATGCCGCGGCGGCCCTGGGGGTCGCCACTTCTGCTACTGGCATTCCCCACGGCGCGTCCGCCGAGTCCCGCGCGCAAGCCGCGAACGCGAACCGCGCGGCGGCGGCCCACCGGCTGCCCCCCAACCCGGGCGAGCCGTTCATGGATCCGCCCGCGCCTCGTGGCCGCACCGCGCGCCTCGTCGAGGAGACCTCCGCGTGGAGCCGCGTGTGGCGGCCTTTCCTCTACGAGAGCATCGCGTGGTTCATCGGCGCGTTCCTCATCCTCTCCGGCACGCTCTACTTCGTCTTCGAGTCCTGGGCCGGGATGACGTCCGTCACCCGGTCGCTCACCGTCTTCCTGATGACCGTGGGCTACTCCGTGGGCTTCTCCGTGTGGGGCGGCTTCCTCGCCCGCCGTGAGTCGCTGCGCAAGCCGGGCCACATCCTGGGCCTCATCGGATCCGCCGTGGCCCCGCTGGGCGGCGTCGCGCTGGGGCCCATGGGCTTCGGTGAGACCCTCCAGCTCGACGGCGTGCACCCCGCGCTGCTCGTGCCGCTGCTCTTCGTCTGGGCGGGCGCCGCCGCGTGGCTCGCGCGCAAGCCCTCCGAAGCCTTCGACGCGCCCTCCCGCCCGTTCGTCCAGCTGGGCCTCGTGGGCGTCACGCTCATCATGGGGCTCGCGCCCCTGGCCGCGCGCGTGGGCGCTCCGGCCGTCTGGCTCAACGCGCTGCCTTGCCTCCTGTTCTTCCTGCTGTCGAGCAAGGCCTCCGCCACCCCGCGCAAGGGCGATGCGCTCGCCTTCACGCTCGCCGCGCCCCTGTACCTGACCGCGCTGTTCGCCATCCGGTTGCACCTGGCCCTGGCCAGCGCGGGCACCCCCGTTCCTCCGGGCACCTACGCTCCCTTCGTCGCGTTCCTGCTCGCCACGTGCCTGCGCTTCCGCACGCTCGAAGCCTCGCGTCCCGCGGATCCGCTCGCGGTTGGCACCGTGGCGCTCCAGGTGGCCTGCCTCGCGAGCGCCATCACCGGCACGAATCCCGCCCTCTTCCTCACCGCCGCCATCTTCACCGGCACCCTGGTGTCGCTGTCGCGCGGCCCCGTGTCCCGCCTGCCGTGGCTCTATCCGGCGTATCTGGGCGCCTACCTCTCCTATGCGTCCAGCGTGCAGTTGGTCCCGCACGCCGCCACCGTCCTCCTCAACGCCATCAAGGCGCGCATGGGCTACCCGCCCGCGGAGGTGCTGCCCTTCCAGTACGGCGCGCTGACGGCCATCCCCTTCGTGCTGGCGGGCCTGGTGCTCGCGTTCCGCGTCCAGAAGCGCGGCGAGCGCACCGGCGACGCGCGCGACCTGGGCTTCGCGGACGTGCTGCTGCGCGCCACCACCTACGCCGCGCCCCTGTTCGCGCTCTACGGCCACCTGGGCACCGACGCGCGGCCGGCCTTCTTCGCCACGCTCGCCCTGGCCGTGCTGTCGCTGGGGGCGGGCCTGTTGTTCAAGCGCTTCCCGCTGTCCGCGGTGGGTTCGGTGCTCTTCGCCGCGCTGCCGCTCTCGGCCGTCATCGCCTTTGGCGCGGGCTCCGCGGCCGTCGTGGCCGGTGTGCTGGCCCTGGGGCTCGGGGCGCTCACGTGGGGCCTCACGGATGAGCGCACGCGGCGCTTCGTGGCCGTCGTGGCCGGGGTCATCGCGACGTGCGCGTTCTCCATGGCGCTCAGCCCCGCCCAGCCCGTCACCGCGCTCGTCGTGGGCCTGACGCTGGCCAGCGCGGGCGCGCTGGCCGCCGCGTTCCGGCTGCGGGACGACCGCTACGTGGCGTACGGCGCCTTCCTCGCGGGCGCCATCCTGCCGAAGCTGGCCGCGGTCCACTCCACGCAGGCGATGATCGCGGCGATGGTGGGCGGCGGGCTGGTGCTGGCGCTCCTGGGCGAGCGCGGCGGCCTGCTCAGGCGGGTGGGCGTGCCCGCCCTCCTGTACGCGGGGCTCGCCGTGACCTGGGGGCTCCTGGGCATGCAGGCGTTCCTGGGCCCCGTGCTGCTCACCGCCGCCGCGACGGTGGCGGTGGTCTCCCGCTCCCGGCCGGGCGTGCGGCCGTACGCCGTCGTCCTCGTGGGCCTCGCGCTCCTGCCGGACATCCCGGGCCTCTTCTCGGCGTGGACCCTGTCGCCAGGAGTGTCGTTGGGCCTGCTCATCGCGGGGTCGCTCGTGGGCTCGGTGGTCGCGGCGCGCAAGGGGCGCAGCGCGAGCACCACCACCGCGGGCAGCCTCGGGCTCATCCTGCCGCTCATCCCGGTGGCCATGGCGGACCGGGGCCAGGAGTCCGTGTTCCTGCTGGGCGCGGCGCTCGCGGCGCTCTTCACCCTCCGCATGCTGCCGCCGATGCTGGGCTTGACGCTCGCCACCCTGGAGGCGACCTTCGCGCTGAATCCGATGGGCCCGCTGCCGCTGCTGGGGCTCGCGACGGTCCTCAGCCTCGTGGCCCTCCTGGACGACGTGCCCGCGGTGCGGCGCTTCGCCACGGGCGGGGTATCCTTCGCCCGGATCATCACGGTGGGCGCGATGTGGGTGCTGGCGGCCTCCGCGATGGCCTGGAACGGCCACGCGCTGTCGCAAGCACAGGGTGCCACGTGGCTCGCGCTGGTGGGGCCGGCGCTGTTGCCGCTCCTGTGGACGCGGGCGCTGCGCTACCCCTTCGTCGCGGCGCTGATGGTGCCGTACGGCCTGCTGACCCTGCAGGCCTGGAGTCCTCCCGTCGCGTGGACCGTGATGCTGCCGCTCTTCCCGCTGCTCGTGGTTCGCGTCGTGGAGCATGTGCCGTCCGTGGCCTCGTGGCTCCTGCGCTCGCGTGAGGAGGGGCCGCGCCATGCGCTCTCGCAGGGCATGCAGCTCGCGCTCGCGGTCCTGGGCATGCTGGCCCTGCTGGTCCCGGAGGTGGAGCCGAGTCAGCGCGTGGCCCTCTTCTGCGCCATCGCGCTGGTCCCGATGACGGGCCCCCAGCCGGCGGTCCGCATCGTCGCCGCGTCCGCGCTCCTGATGTTCATCCCGCAGGCGCGTCCCTGGGCGACCGGCGTCCTGCTGGTGCTGGCGCTGGCGGAGCATCATGTTCCCCAGGCCGTGGCGGCCTTCTTCCGAGCCCCCCGCGACGCGGCGCTGAAGGTCGCGGCCACGGGTTCGGCCCTGGCCGTGGCCGCGATGGCGGTCCTCCACACCCCGACGCCTGGCGCGCTGGCGGCGCTTGGCGCGGTGGTGCTGGCCTCCGCCTTCCTGCTGTCCCAGCGCTGGCTGCTCACGCTGGCGGTGGGCGCGTTCGCGCTCGCGCCGCTGGGGCGGACAGCGGACTTCGCCCTGGGGCAGTGGCGCCCCGAGGCGGGCCTGTGGGTCGCGGGCGTGGGGCTGGTGGCCGCGCTGCTGTCCGCCCTGTGCCAGTCCGGCGGTGTGCAGCGCGTGCTGACGAACCTCACCGCGCGCCTGACGCCCGGCATCGAGGGCACGTGGAGCGAGCCCCTGTGGGTCGGCGGCGCCGTCACCGTGGGGCTGCTGGTGGGCCTGCGGCTGGGCGAAGCGGGACCGGGCGCGCTGCCCCTTCCGGTGGCGCTGGTCGCGGGCGCCGCGTCCCTGGTGCTGATGGTGACGCGCGACCGCCTGATGATGAACGGGGCCACGGTGCTCCTGGGCGCGGTGCTGGTCGCCGCGGTGCCGCCGCTCTGGGCGCCCGCGGTGATGGCGGGCACGGGCCTGGTGCTGGCGCTGGTGGGCCACGCGCTGGACGCGCGAGGGGTGACGGTGGGCGCGGCCCTGCACCACGGCGGCGCGGTGCTGGCGCTGCTGTCGCTGGCGGGCCTCCGGGAGCTGAAGCACCCGGGCCTGCCGCTGTGCGTGCTCTTCGCGTGGGCCACCGCGTGGGACGTGGTGCTGCGCCGCCGCGAGCGCGAGTGGCTGGGGTGGATGGCGTCCTTCTTCGCCGTGCACGCGCTCATCCTGCACTTCGGCGCGGTGCACTCCACCGGCCGGGGCGGCGAGTTCATCCTCCCGTACTTCGGCGCGGCGACCGCGCTGCTGGCCACGCTGGTGCTGACGGTGGCGGGGGAGCAGGTGCGCGGGCGCATGGGGCGTGTCTTCGCCGGCATCGCGCTGGTGGAGACGCTGCTCGCGGTGCTGGCGGTGCACGTCCCGGGCGGCGCCGCGCGCGAGGCCTGGGTGGCGTGCGGCGGGCTCGTCTTCCTGCTCTTCGCGCTGGTGCGGCGCGCGGCGCGGGAAGAGGACGAAGCCTCCGCGTGGATGGCGCAGGCCGTGGTGGCGACGGGCTATCTCTGCGTGCGGCTGCTCGGGCTGGGCGCGAGCCCCAGCGCGGCGGACAGCCTGGCGTCCCTCATGGGCGGCGCGGTGTTCACCGGCCTGCACCTGTTCGTGCGGCGCGAGGGCGCGGGCCGAGCGGCCTTCCGCCGTCCGGTGGTGGCCGGCGCCTGGCTCTTCCCGCTGGCGGGCCTGCTGTCGCTGCCGTGGGGTCAGCCCTTCGTGGCCACGGCGCTGCTCGTGGGCTACGCGGCGCACTTCGCCGCGCTCGCGGCATGCTCGAAGGATCGCGGCGCCGCGTCGCTGATGTCCGTCGCGGCCTTCAACACGGCGCTGTACTTCGTGTGGCTGGGCACCGGCACCGGCGAGCCGCAGTTCTACGCCATCCCCGCGGGCCTCTCCCTGCTGCTGCTCCTGCGCGTCTTCCGCAAGGGCCTGTCGCAGGACGCCTACGCGCAGCTGCGCGCCCTGGCGGTGACGGCCATCTACGTGGCGGGCGCGTGGAAGCCGCTGCTCTTCAACGATGGCGAGGCGATGCTCCTGTGCGTCTTCCTCTGCCTCGTGGGCGTGGGCGCGGGCATCGCGCTGCGGATCCGCTCGTACGTGTACCTGGGCTCCGCGTTCCTGGTGACGGCGGTGGCCGCCAACCTGGTGCGCTTCGGCATGCGCGACCATCGCGTGGGCGCCGCGTTCCTGTCGCTGCTGGGCCTGCTGGTGGTGGGTTTCATGGTGGTGCTCAGCGCCCACCGCGCCACCCTGCTCCAGAAGTACGCCCGGGTGCGCGACCTGCTCGCGACCTGGGAGGGATGATCCCTGTTTGACGTAAAAGCATTCCGGGGTTGAATGCGGCCGCGTTCACCCCTGGAGGACTTGTTGCTGCTGCGTCGTTCATCGCTCGTCATCCTGATGTCGCTGGGCTGCCTGGTGGGTTGCGCGCATGTGCCGGACGCCGCGCCACGGATGGCGGTGGAACTTCCGGCCTCCGTGGCGCCCCCTGCCTCCTCCCTTGAAGCACCAAGGGTCGCGGCGATGGGGGCGGAGGGCGCACTGGGAGTGAAGGCGGAAGCCCCGCCTCCGCTGGCGTTCGTGACGCCCGAGGGCAGCGAGGGGCTGGCGGCGCTGCTGGACGCGGAGCTCCCAGCGGCGCCGGAGGAGGCGGGCGTCATCGCGGCGGCGCTGGAGGCCGCGGCGCTCTTCACCGGGCCGGCGCAGGGGCCGGGAGGATTCTGGGATGAGCTGTTGCCGCCGCCGTCGAAGCTGGCGCGCGGCATCGTGGCCCGCGCGGCGCAGCTGGTGGGCGCGCGGCGTCTGGACCGCTCGGTGCCCAACGACTGTTCGGGGCTGGTGCGGCTGGCGTACCTGCAGGCGGGCATCGACCTGGTGGCGCACGGCTTCCTCGCGGGGGAGAACGCGGTGACGGGCATCTTCCGGCGCGCGCAGGCGGCGGGCGCGGTGCACCGGCTGAACCCGCGTCCCGGCGACCTGGCGTTCTTCAAGGAGACGTACGACCGCAACCGCGACGGCAAGCGCAACGACGGGATGACGCACATCGCGGTGGTGGAGAGCGTGGCGCCCGACGGCACCGTGACGTTCATCCACCGGGGCGGCAAGGGCGTGGCGCGCAGCCGCATGAACCTGGCGTTCCCGACGGTGCACCGCAAGAACTCGGGGGCGCTGCTCAACGACTTCATCCGGCCCGCGAGCAAGGGCCTGCGCGCGTACCTCGCCGGCGAGCTGTTCGTCGCGTTCGCTTCGCCTGGAGCTTTGTAGTCTCACGGCAGTCGCAGGGACATACCGTGCGCCCGTTTGAATCCGGGCGCGGGTATGGCGTCATCCCGCGCATGCGATTGTCCCTGCTCTTGGGAAGCCTGCTGTTGTCTTCCGGATGCATCGTGGCGGAGACGCGTCCTTCGCGTCCGCCTCCCCGGCCACCGCCGCCGCGTCCCGTCGCGATGAGCTACGACGAAGCGGTGCGGCGCGGGTTCGACCAGTGCCGTTCGCGTGGGTACCGGTGTGAGTTGCAGGAGGCGCACCTCACCGGCAACAACGTGTGGAAGGTGAAGTTGCGAGCCTTCGCCCAGGGTGCGAAGGGGCACCTGCACCTGGACTTCGACGCGTACTCGCGCAACCTGCTCAAGGTGGACGAGAAGGTGAAGGGCCGGGGCGGTCGCGACTGGGACGACGACGACGATGACTGGGGCGGCCCGGGGCGTGGCAAGAAGAAGGGCCACGCGCACCGGGACGACTGAGGCGGTCAGCGCGAGGCGGCGCGCAGCAGGGCCTCGGTGTGGTCGAGCAGCTCCGGCCCGCCGGGGCTTTCGTGTCCGGGCACGACGATGCGCACGTCAGGGAAGTGCGCGCGCTCGCGCTGGAGGCTCGCGGGCCAGGCGGCGAGGTCCGCGTCCTCCAGGTTGCCCATGCCCTTCCCGGTGGCGTCCCGGATGAAGCAGCCGCCGAAGAGGGTGCGCGTGGCCGGGTGGAGGACGACGAGGTTGTCGGCCGTGTGGCCCGCGCCGGGGAAGAACACCGACAGCGGCCCGAAGTCCTGCGCATCCGACAGGCGCTGTTGGGGGACGGGGTTGCCCTGCGCGGCGGCGCGGCGGGCGGTGTCCTCGCGCGAGTGGACCGGGATGCCCTGGGCGTCCAGCGTGGGGATGCCGCCGGTCCGGTCGACGTGGAAGTGCGTCACCAGCGCGGCGCGCACCGGGTGGTGGAGCGTGTCGCGGGCCCAGGTGAGCAGGAGCTTGGACTGACGGGGCGTCCAGCCCGTGTCGACGAGGATGGAGGCGTCGCCGTCCTCCACGAGGAGCCCGTTCGCGGCGGTGCCGCCCCACTTCTTGTCGGCCTTCGTGACGTGCAGCCACACGCCGGGCGCGATGCGTCGCACGCGAACGTCCTTCGCGAGCACGAACTCTTCAGGGGAGGCGGTGGGGGCGGAGTGGGCGGTGGCGCTGGCCGTGAGGAGGAGCAGGAGGGCGCAGGTTCGAAGTGAGATCATGGGGCTCGGGGAAAGGGGGGCACTGAGAGCCCCGGCGCGTGTGCAAGGCGTGTGCGCGGGGATCCACCGAGTCCTGTGCAGGAGGCCCGCGCGAAGGCGTGGCCCGGGTGACACACGGGTGCGTCCCTCGGGCCACGTCAGGGCGCGGACTTCTTCTTCAGCTCTTCGATGGCGCGGGTGAGCGCCTGGGCGTTGCAGGCCTTGGCGCCGGGCTGCTTCTCGCGCGGGGCCTCCGCCGCGCGCGTGAGGGCGGGCAGGGCGGCGGGGTCGCCCAGGGCCATCAGCCGCTGGGCCGCCTTGGTGCGGATGCCGCAGTCACCGGAGGCCAGCGCCGCCGCGTAGAGGCCCACGAGGTCCAGGCCCGCGTTGTCCTTGGGGGAGTCCAGATAGCGCAGCGCGCCCCACTGCTTCGACGAGGGCTCTCCCCGCGTCAGAGATTCAAGGTGCGAGCGCACCGTGGCGGAGGGAAGGGCCTCCAGGGCCCTGCGCGCGGAGAGGTCCTTCTCGTTCTCCCCGAAGTCCTCCGCCAGCCCGTCCAGCAGCTCCATCTCCGGAGCCTCCCGGCCCGCCTTGTCCAGGCTCAGGAGCAGGCCGTGCTCCTCGTTGTGTGCACCCACGGCGTGCTTCGCCGTCGCGCGTAGCCGCGTCGTCACGGCGCTCCTGGGCACGTCCGGTTCGCTCAACCGCTGGAGCGCTTCGGCGGCCTTGCCTTGCTTCAGCAGGGCCCGCGCCCGCACCAGCGGATCATTCGCGTGCACCGTCCAGGCGATCCCCGCTACCAACAGCGCCGTCGCCGCCGCGATGCCACCCAGCAGCCGCGGGCGCCGTCGCAGCGTCCCCAGCCCCTCGCGTGCCTTCGCGACCAGGCCGGCCAGCGGTGAGGCGCCCTTCGCCCCGGGCTCCGACTGCCCCAGCCGCGCCCCGAACGGCGAACCCTCCGCCGCGCGCGTCACCCGGTAGAGCTGCACCTGCTCCTCGCGGCCGGGCAGGGGAATGGCGCCGCACGGTTCGGCCGGGGCCTCGGCGCGGTTGCGCACCATGTTCACGGCTTCGGTGAACGTCACCTCGCCCGCGGCGGCCACGTGCTCCACCGCCTTCACGACCTCCATCGGCTCGCCAAACACCGCGTCGTTCGTCACCACCACCTCGCCCGCGTGCAGACACACGCGGACGTGGAGCTCGTGCTCGGGCGGCACCGTCTGGTTGTAGCGCCACAGCGCCTGCTGCATCGCCATGCCGCAGCGGATGGAGGCGGAAGGGGCCCGGAAGACGGCCAACAACGCGTCGCCGCGCTTCTGCACCAGGCGCCCGTCGTGCTCGCGCACCAGCGGCATCAGCAGCCGGTCGTGCGTGTCCAGCATCCGCGCGTTCTCCTCGTGCGTCTGCCGGCTCATGCGCTCGGTGAAGCCCTGGATGTCCGTGAGCATCACCGTCACGTTCTGCGCCTTCGCCACCGCCGCGCCACCCGTCACCGTCCCCAGCGGGCCCGTTACCCGGGCCGCCGTGCCGAACGCCGCCGTGCCCGTGCGGGGCTGCGCCGGAGGGGCCATCGCCGCGGGCGCTCCTCCCTGCGCCGGGGTCACGCCGAACGCGGACGTCCCCGAGCCGGAGACCGCTGGCGCCGGGGCCACGCCGAACGCGGACGTCCCCGAGCCGGAGACCGCTGGCGCCGTGTTCACCCCGAAGGCCGCCGTCCCACTGGAGGGCGTCGCCGCGTGGACGATGGGCGTGCCCTGGCTCGGCGTGAACGCCATCAGCGCCGCGTGCGCCAGCCCCAGCGCGTCCGCCAGCTCATTCGCCGACTGGGGCCGCTTCGCCGGGTCCTTGTCCAGCAGCCGCATCACCAGCGACAACAGCCCCACGTAGCGAGACAGCTGCGGGGCCGCGCGCTCCAGCGGCAGCGGCGCGGACGAGGCGTGCTGGGACAGGAAGTGGCGCGGCGACGGCCCGTCGAACGGCAGCCGCCCGGAGAGGACGCGGTAGGCCAGCACTCCGAAGGAGTACAGGTCGCTGCGCGTGTCCACCTTCGCGCCCAGGGCCTGCTCCGGGGACAGGTACTCCGGCGTGCCCAGCACCACGCCCACCTGGCTGAGGGCGCTGTTCGCGTCCGGCTCCACCAGCCGCGCGATGCCGAAGTCCAACAGGCGCGCCTGCTCGCCCCGGACGGATGGTGAAATGAGGACGTTCTCCGGCTTCAGGTCGCGGTGGATGATCCCCTTGTCGTGGATGGCCGCCAGCCCTTCCGCCAGCTGCTGGAGCAGCGCCAGCGCCCGGGGCGCGACCAGCGGGCCGTGCTGGAGCGCGTCGTGGAGGCTCTGCCCCTCCACGAACTCCATCACCAGACACGCGGCGTCACCGGACTGGCCGAAGTCCACGATGCGCACCACCGCCGGGTGCTCCACGGCCGACAGCAGGCGGGCCTCGCGCTTGAAGCGCTCGGCCATGCCGGCCTGCGTGTGCAGGTCGTGGTGCAGGACCTTGATGGCGACCTTGCGGCCCAGGGAGACCTGCTCACCCAGGTACACCTCGCCCATGCCCCCAGAGCCCAAGGGCCCGAGGACCCGGAAACGACCGTCGAGGACCAGTGCGTCGGGGGCCAGCACGACGCGGCATCTTGCACGGCTTCCGCTCGGGGCGCATGACGTTCCTCCAAGACAGAATGCCCTGGGTACATCCCGCCCCGCCGCTTGCCTGCCAAGCGGGGGATTGCCCAAAAATTCCAGGGCTTAGGGGTCATGGTAGCCTCCCCACCCTTCGACGATGGCCACCGATAGCGAGTCCCCCAAGCCCGTCGCGCCCGCCGCGGGCGCAGCCCCCGAGCTTCGCCTGTTGGATCGGCGCGCGTTCGTGGGCTTTCCGGCCTTGGAGGTCCAGCCCGGGCTGCGCATCTCCGACTTCGCGCTCCAGATTCCGGACGTCAGCTTCCCGTTCAACGTCAGCGCGGGGGCCACGCGCTACCAGCGCAAGAAGCTGCTCTTCGGCTTCCTGGAGCTGGCGGTCGACGCGGACCTCGTCACGCGCAAGGTGGCGGAGCTGGCCGGGCGGCTCGCGGGCGTGGAGGAGCTGCGGCTGCACTTCCGCCCCGGCTACCTGGAGGGCCAGGGCCGGCTGCCCGCGCCGGAGCGCACGCCGTTCACGTTCAAGATCGCCTTCGACGCGGACGGGGACCGGCTGGCCGTCTACGTCTACGACGTGCGCCTGTATGGCTTCTCCGCCACGCCGTCGGTGCAGCTGCCGGGGCTCCTGTCGGAGGCGGTGGGCGCGCTGGGCCTGTTGCCGGACGTGGAGGTGCGCGGCGCCACCGGCTTCTCCACGCGCGTGCTGCCCGCGCTGTGCGAGCGCGCCGCGCTGAGCCGTGGCTACAAGGTGCCCACGCTGGACACCGCGCGCCTGTCCGCGGCGGAGGTGTCCAGCACGGGCCTGCGCCTGCGCTTCGCCGCCGGGGGGCTGCCGCCGCCCGCCGCGCCGGACGAGGAGCTGATGCTGGCGCTGGAGGGTGCCCGGGCCTTCGCGGACGCGGAAGGGCTGGTCGCGCAGGGACGGCTGGCCGAGGCGCGGCAGGCCTACCTCCAGGCCGGGGACGCGCAGGACGCGCACCCCTTCGCCGCGGAGCGGCTGCTGGCGCTGCTGGTGGCGGATCCGCAGGCGCATGACCTGGCCCTGGACGTGGCGGCCACGCTGTCGCGCCGTCGCGACCGCAGCCCCGCGGCGCTGTGGGGCGAGGCCGTGGTGCGCGAGCGGCGAGGCGAGGGTGCCCGCGCGGCGGAGCGCTACCTGGCGCTGTGCGCGCTGGCCCGCCGCACGTCGGAGGAGGCCGCCGCGTTCTTCGCCGCCGAGGCCGCCGCGCGCTCCTCGCGCGACACCGCGCCGCAGGTGGCGGTGAAGGCGCTGCACGAGCTGCTGGGCCTCAAGCCGGACCACCTGCCGTCGCTGAAGGCCCTGGCGCGCGCGTCGGATCAGGCGCGGGATCGGGCGGGCGCGGTGCGGGCGTACCGTCGGCTCGCGGCCCTGGCGCGCGACCCGCTGGAGGCCGCGGACGCGCACGTGCACCTGGCGCGGTTGTGCGCGCAGACGGAGGACGACATCGCGGGGGCCCGGCTGCACTGCGAGGCCGCGCTGCGCCTGTCGCCGGACCAGCCGGACGCGCTGCTGCTGCTGGGCGAGCTGTGCCACCGCGGCGGCGAGCATCTGCGCGCGCTGAAGGCGCTGGACCGGCTGCGCGAAGTGTCCATGGCGCGCCACGAGCTGGACCGCGTGGGACAGGCGGACCTGCTCGCGGGCCGGGTGTGGGAAGAGGGCCTGAAGCAGCCGGAGAACGCGCTGCTGCGCTACCGCGAGGCGGTGTCGCTGCTGCCCGGCGAGCCCGAGCCGCTGTTCGCCTCCGCGCGCGTGGCGGAGGGGCTGGGCCGGTTGCAGGAGGCCCTGAGCGGCTACCAGCAGGCGCTGGAGCTGGCGGGGCCGGCGCCTCGCTCGGAGGGCGTCCGCCACGCCGCGCACGAGAGTCACCACGCGCTGGCGCGGCTGTCGCGCACGAAGCTGGGCGACCCGGCGCGCGCTCGCGAGCACCTGGAGGCCGCGCTCGCGTTGGATCCGCGCGACGCGGTGGCGCTGGACGAGCTGCTTCCGTACTTCCGCGTCACCGGCCGCTCGCAGGAGCTGGCCGAGGCGCTGGAGAAGGCCGCGGCCCTCAAGGAGGAGCCGAAGGCCCGCGCGGCGCTGTGGGCCGAGGCGGGCGAGCTGTACCGCGGCAAGCTCCAGCAGGCGGACAAGGCCGACAAGCTGCTCACGCTGGCGCTGGAGGCGGATGGCGACCACCGCCCCGCGCTGGAGTCGCTGCTCGCGCTGGCCGAGGCCCGCCGCGACGGCGCGCAGCTCACGCGGTGCCTCGCGTCGCTGGCGCGGCTGACGTCGGAGCCCAAGGAGCGCGCGCAGAAGTACCGCCGCCTCGCGGTGGCCGCGCGCGACCTCGCCTTCGACCTGGACCTGGCCGTGCACGCGCTCCAGGAGGTGCTGCGCGCGGAGCCGGACGACCTGCCCGCGCTGGGGGAGCTGTGCGCGTTGCAGCGCAAGCGCTCGGACATGGCGGGGCTCGCGACCGCGCTGGAGGACCGCGCGCGCGTAGCCGAGGCGCAGGGCGACAAGCGGCTGGCGGCGGCGGCGCTGCGAGAGCTGGCGGGCGTGCTGGAGGCCCGGCTGGGGCGGGTGGGCGACGCGCTGGTGGCGCTGGAGAAGGCGGCGCGGCTCGCTCCCGACGCGGCGGTGCTGCTGGACCTCGCGGACCTGAGCCTGCGCTGCGAGCGGCCCGAACACGCGCGGCGCGCGCTGGAGTCGCTGCTGGCGATGCTGCCGCGCACCGCGGCGCCGGAGAAGCTGGCGGACGTGCGCGCGCGGCTGGGCCGGGCGTGCGAGCTGTTGGGAGACCGCGAGGGCGCCATCGCCGCCTATGCGCAGGCCTTCCCGCTGCGCCGGCTGGATGACGCGCTGGCCACGCGGCTGGAGGCCCTCTACACGGAGGCCGGTGAGACGCAGGCGCTGGCGGAGCTGTGGGCCACGCGCGCGCAGGCCCTGGCGGGCGCGGACCGGGCGGAGGAAGCCGCGCCGCTGTTCTTCCAGAGCGCGCGCGCGCTGCTGGAGCGCGGGGAGCGGTCCGCCGCCCTGATGCGGCTGGCCTCCGCGCTGGAGGCCAGCCCCGAGGGTCCGCTCGCCGCGGAGGTGCTGGAGGCGCTGGCCGAGCTGGAGCTGGAGCGCGGCGAGAAGCTGGAGGCGGCGCGGCTGTACGCGCGGCGGGCCACGCTGGTGCCGGAGGCGCGCGCCGGCGCGAAGCTGCTCTTCCGCGCGTCGCTGCTGGCCGCGGGCACGAGCCGCGAGGAGGCCTTCCTCGCGGACGCGCTGGAGCGCGACGCGACGTTCGCGCCCGCGCGCATCCGCCGGGGTGAGCTGCGGCTGGCCACGGATGCCCGCGCCGCCCTGGAGGACTTCGAGGCGGTGCTGGCCCTGCCGCCCGCGGACGTGGACGCGCCTCGCGAGGCGGAGCGCGTGGCCCTCACGCGCAAGGCCGCCACCGCCGCCGTGCGCGCGAACCGCACGGACGCGGCCCGGCGCCTGCTCGCGGAGTTCTGCGCGCGCACGCCGGAGGACCTGGACGCGCGGCTGGAGCTGGCCGCGCTGCACCGCAAGGCCGGCGCGCGCGAGGCCCTGGCGGACCTGCTGGTGGAGCTGTGGCCGCGCCTGTCGGGCGACGCCCGCCGTCAGGCCCGCCGCGAGCTGGCGGAGCTGTGCCTGTCCCTGGGCCGCGCGAGCGCGGCGGCGGATTCGCTGCGCAGCCTGTTGGCGGAGGAGTCGCAGGACGCCTGGGCGGCGCAGGCGCTGCTGGAGCTGCTGCCCCCGCCCGGCACGGGCACGACGGAGGAGGAGGCCGAGCGGCTGGAGCTGCTGGGCACGCTGGTGTCCGCCGCGTCGGGCGAGGCTCGCGCCGAGCTGCTCGCGCGCCGGGCCGCGCTGCACCGGAGCGCCGGCCGCATGGGGCCCGCGCGGGACGACTGCGCCCAGGCCGCGAAGCTGTCGCGCCGGCCCGCGCCGCTGCTGCTGATGCTGGCGGAGCTGGCGCGCGAGGCGTCGGATGCCCCCGCGGAGCTGGATGCGTGGCGCCGCGCGGTGGCCGCGGATGCCACCCTGGGCGCCCGCGCCCGCGAGCGGCTGTTGGCCCTGGCCACCGTGCTGCTGGAGAAGGACGAGCGCGAGTCCGCCGGGGACGCGCTGCGCGCTGGTATCGCGCTGGAGCCGCCCGCCGACGCGCGGTGCGACGCCTTCTTCGCGCTCGCCGAGCTGGCCCGCCGCGATGGCAAGCCCGTGGACGAAGCCGCCGCGCTCGCGGAGGCCGCGCGCCAGGGCCCCATCCCCCGCCGCGTGGAGGCGCTCCTCCTGCGCGCCGCGCTGCTGGAAGGCGGGGGCGAGCGCGAGGCCGCCGCGAACGACCTGGAGGCCGCGCTCCTGCTGGCGCCGCGCCACGAGGAGGCCACGCTCGCGTTGCAGCGCGTGCTGCGCGACCTGGAGGACTGGGCCCGGCTCGCGGAGTTGCTCGCCGCCGAAGCACCCCATGCCGCGCCCGCCGTCGCGGCGTCGCTGTACTCGGAGCTCGCGGGGCTCTACCTGGACCGGCTGGGCCAGAGCGCGCCCGCGGAGGCCGCGCTGCGACAGGCGCTGCGGCTGACCCCGGCTGACGCGGCGGTGCGCCGCCGGCTGGTGTCGCTGGTGGCCGGCCGCGGGGAGCTGCTGGAGGCCGCGGGGCTGCTGGAGGCCGCGGCGGAAGACGCGGACGCCTCCGAGGCCGCGGCGCTGCTGCGCGAAGGCGTCGCGTACGCCCGGCAGGCCCAGGAGCTGGATCGCGCGCTGGCCCTGGCCCGTCGCGCCCATGCGCGGGTGCCCGCGAAGGGCGAGGACCTGGCCACGCTGGCGGACCTGCTCTACCTGCGCGGCGCGGTGCGCGAAGCCCTGCCGCTGCAGGAGGCCCTGGTCCAGGCGGCGGACTTCCGCGCGGCCCCGGAGGAGGCGGAGGCCACGTCGCTGCGCCTGGGCGACCTGGCGGAGCAGGCCGGCGAGGTGAAGCGCGCGCAGGCCGCGTACCGGCACCTGCTTGCGGAGCGTCCGCTGTGCGAGCGCGCGGTGGACCGGCTCGCCGCGCTGCTGGAGCGCGAGGACCCGCGCGGCGCCTTCGAGGTGCGCGTCACCCACGCGCGCGCGCTGGCGCCGTCCGAGGCCACCGTGACGCGGCTGGTGTCGCTGGCGGAGCGGGCGCGCGAGGCGCTGGCGGACGCGGCCATCGCGGCGTCGCTGCTGTCGCACGCGGCGAGGATGGCGAAGGAGCCCCTGCCGCTGCGCCGCCGGCTCGTCGCGCTCTACCGCGAGACGGGCCGCACGTCGGAGCTGCTGGCAGAGCTCCAGCCGGTGGCCGCGCTCAGCCTCCAGGCGGGGGACGTGGACGCGGCGCTCGCGGCCTACGACGAGGAGGCCCGGCTCGCGGAGGTGCTGGGCCGCGCGGACGACGCGCTGCGCTCGCTGGCGAACGCCCGCGACCTCCTGGCGGAAGAGGACCGGCTCGCGGAGGCCGCCGCGTGCGAGCGCCGTCGCGCGGAGCTGCTGCGCGACGTGAAGCTGGACCTGAACGCGGCGGAGGCCTCGCTGGAGCGCGCCTTCGAGTTCGCCGCGGAGCTGGACATCGCCCGCATGGGCGCGGCCCTGGCCGAGCGCCGCGACGACGCCGCCGCCGAGGCGCGCTGGTGGGAGCGCGGGCTGCCCCGGATGACGGGCACGCGGGAGGGCGCGGCGGTGCTGCTGCGGCTCGCGCGCCTGAACCTGGGCGAGCTGGCGGACGCGCCGAAGGCCGAGGGCTTCCTGCGTCAGGCGCTGCGCCAGGACCGCGGGCTCGCGGACGCCGAGCGCCTGCTGGCGGAGCTGCTGGAGCGCGACGGGCGGCTGGCGGAGCTGGCCGCCTGGTACGAGGAGTGCGCGGAAGCGGAGACGGACGTCGACCGTCACGCGGCGCTGCTGTACCGGGCCGCGGTCCTCTACCGCGACCGCGCGAACAAGCCGGAGGCCGCCGCCGCCGCGCTCATCGCCGCGCGCGCCGCGAAGCCGGACGACCTGGACCTGACCGCGCAGGCGGCGGAGCTGCTCCATCAGGTGCGCCGCCCCGCGGACGCCGCGGAGTTCGACGCCATCCTCCTGGAGGCGGATCCCTTCCGGGAGCCCGTCTTCACGCGCCACCGCGCCTTCCTGGAGGAGACCGGCGAGCGCCAGTCCCTGGCCGAGCTGATGCTCCGCCGCGCCGAGCGCCAGACGCCCGCCGAGGCCGCCGTGAGCTACCTCGCCGCCGCGAGCGCCTTCCGCGATGGCGGTGCCCGCGAGCGCGCCATCCTGTGCGAGGACCGCGCGTTCGAGCTGGACCCCGCGAACGCGGAGGCCTTCCACCACGTGCGCGAGCGCGCGGCCGGAGACGTGCGCCGGCTGGCGGACCTGCTGGGCCAGCGCGCGGAGGCCGTGGCCCCCGCGGAAGCGCTGCCCTTGCTGCGGGAGCGGGCCCAGCGCCTGCTGGACGCCGGCGAGGCCCTGAAGGCCGCGGAGGCCTTCGACGACTACCTGGGCCGCGCGAACGGGGACGTGGAGGCGCTCTGCGCCCGCGCCGAGCTCGCCGCCCAGGGCGGAGGCCCCGCGGCCGCGCAGCCCTACGACCGCCGGGTGCTGGCGCTGGGCGGAGACACGCTGCCGGTCCCGGTGCGCGTGCGCACGTGGCTGCGCCTGGGCCACGCGTCGCTCGCGTCGGGGGCGTTCCACGACGCGGCGGACGCCTTCGAGGCGGTGGTGTCGCTGGAGCCGGAGGGCGAGCGCGGCGGTGAGGCGCTGTCGCTGCTCGCGGAGGTCCATGCGCGCACGGGCAATGGCCCGGGCCTGTACCGGGCCTCGCTGCAGCTCGCACGGCGCGCGCGGGACACGGCGACGGAGGAGGTGCTGCTGCGCCGCGCGGCCGACCTCTTCGAGGACCCGCGAGAATCCATCGACGCGCTGGTGCCCCTGGCGCGGCTGCGTCCCGCGGACGCGGGCGTCATCGACCGGGCGGTGGAGGGCCTGCGCGCCCTGGGCCGCCACGGGGACCTGCTGGACATCTACGAAGCAGGCGCGGAGGCCGCGGGCGGTGCGCGCGCCGCCGAGCTGCTGCTCGCCGCCGCGTCCCTGGCCCACGAGTCGCTGTCGGACGCGGACACGGCGTGGTCCCTCACGCGGCGCGCGGCGGAGGCGGATCCAGGCAGCCCGGCGGCCCTGCGCGCGCTGGTGGACGGCCTGCGCGCTCGCAAGGAGCTGGAAGGGCTGCTCGCCGCGCTGGAGCGGCTGATCCCCCTCACGGAGGACGCGGACGACGCGGCCGTGCTGCGGCTGGAGTTCGCGGGGCTGGCGAAGGACGCGGGCCGCGAGGAGGCCGCCCGCGACGCACTGGAGGCCGTGGTGGCGCGAGGCGCTTCCGGCGCGGGTTACGCCGACGCGCTGGAGACGCTGGAGCCGCTGCTGGGGGATGCGCACGCGCGCCGCGCGGAGGTGCGCGTGGCCCGCGCGGAGCTCGCGTCCGGCGAACAGCGGGTGTCGCTGCTGGTGGCCGCCGCGCGCGCCTTCGAGAAGGCCGGCCTGCTGGAGGATGCGCTCAAGGCCGCGAAGGCCGCCGTCTCCACCGAGCCGGACCTGCGCGCCGCGCTGCTGGTCGCGCACCTGCACCGCGCCTCGGGAGACGCGCCCCGCGCGGCCCGCGCGCTGTTGCAGGCGGCGCGGCTCGCCGCCCCGGAGGAGCGTCCGCCGCTGCTGCTGGAGGCCGCGGGCCTCTGGGAGAAGGCGGGCGAGATGGGCGAGGCGCTGGAGGTCATCGAGCGCATCGCCACCGACGCGCCGGACATGCTCTCCCCGGCGGAGCTGGCCGAGCGCTTCGGCCGCCTGGGCGCCTTCGCGCGCGCCCTGGACGTGGGCTTCGCGCCCGCCATGGCCGCGGGGGAGTACACCGACGCGCTGGCCATGGCCGCGCAGGCGGGGGACGCCCCCCGTGAGCGCGTGGCCCTCTGGGCCCTGGTCGCGATGCCGGACGCGGATCCGGCGCACGCGGCCGCGCTGGCGGACGGCCTGCGCGAGGACGCGGAATGGGAAGGCCTGCTGGAGCTGGCGGCCCTGTCCCAGGACCGCGACGCGGCCTTCGCCGTGTCCCTGCGCGACGAGGTGCTGCGCGCCCGCCCGGCCACGGCCATCGCGCGCCTCCGCGCCCTGGAAGAGCTGAGCCCGGAGCCCGGCCTCGCCGCGCGCCTGATGCTGCTGCTGCCGGAGCTGGGGCTGGAGCCCGAGTCGCTGGCCGAGGCGGTGCTCGTCCGCGTGCGCGCGCTGCCGGAGCCCGCGCGCCTGGAGTCGCTGGCCTTCGCGGCGGACGGCTGGCCCGCGCGCCGCGCGGAGCTGCTGCGCGAGCGGTACGCCCTGGAGCGCAAGCTGGAGCACCTGGAGGCCGCGGAGCGCACGCTGGCGCTCATCGCGCAGGACACGGCGGACGCGAAGGCGCGCGCGCTGCTGCACCTGGAGCGCGGGGAGCTCCTCCAGGGCCCCCTGGCGCAGCCCGCCGAGGCGCGCGAGGCCTTCGAGGAAGCCCTCTCCGATGACGCGGACAGCCTCGCCGCCGTGCGCGCCCTGCTCGCGCTGGTGGACGAGGCGCGCGAGTCCACGGTGTTCCTCGCGCTGGCGGACACCCTGGCGAAGCTCGCGGGGCCCGACGCGTGGACGCCGTACCGCGAGCGGCTGTCGGACGCCTACGAAGCCCAGCAGCGCTGGGCCGACGCCGCCGCGCAGCTGGAGCAGCTCCCGGACACGGACGAGCGGCTCGCCCGCCGCGTGCGCTTCGCCGAGGCGCGGGGCTTGGTGGGCGAAGCGCTGCGGCTGCGCGAGCGCCTCACGAATGAACCCGCGGAGCTGGAAGTCATCCTGCGCGGCTACCTGGACGCGCAGCTGGTGGGCCCCGCGGTGCGCCTGGCCGAACGGCTCGCGGACGGAGCCCAGCTCACGCCCGCGCTGACGCGGTGGGTGACCGAGCGCTTCTCTCCGACCCCGGACGGCGCCGTGCTCGCGGTGCGCTTCTGGCCCGCGCTCCTGCGCGAGAAGTGGCCGGACGTGGATGGCTGGACGCTGTACGCGGAAGCGCTGCGCGCCCTGGGCCGCGCGGAGGCCGAGCGCACGGACGGCATCGGCGCCGCGCTGGTGGGGAGCGACGCCCCCGCGCCGCGCGCGCCGGTGTCCCGGCTGGACCGTCCCACGCAGGACTTCCAGCACCCGGAGCCGGAGGGCCTGGTGCCGGTGACGGACCAGAGCCTGGCGCGGGTGTACGTCGCGCTGAAGCCGGTGCTCACGTCGCTGGGCGCGGAGCACGTGCGCGTGGCCGTGGATCCGCGGGGCGGCGTGGAGGCGTACCTCACGTCGCGGGACGCGCTGGTGCTGGGCGCGGGCGCGCTGGGCTGCTTCGGCGCGGTGGAGCTGGGCTGGCTGTGCGCGCTGGCGCTGGCGCTGGGCGACCAGGGCGTGGAGCTCACCCGCCCCGGCGTGGCGCTGGCATGGGAGTCCGCGGCGGTGGCGGCCTGGCGCGCGATGCCGGCGTCGCTGGCGGCGGGGCGCGTGCTGGCGCAGCTGGACGCGGGCTCGCGCGGCGGGGACCCGGGAGCGGTGGATGTGGGCGCGGTGCTGGCCCGCAGCGAGGCCTTCCGCCAACTGGCCCTGGCGTCGCTGGACGTCTAACCTGGAGCGCGTCATGCACTGGAAGCGACTGGCAGCGGCGCTCTTCCCCGCGGCGGCACTGGCCGTGGCGGTGGGCTGTTTCTCCGACCCCGTGTACCCGGGCAACCAGGTGCTGGGGACCTTCCGCTTCCAGGCGAAGCTGGACGCGGCGCGCACCACGTGCGACGCGGGCTCGCGCGACTTCGCGCAGCTCGATGACGCGGGCACCTTCATCTTCGAGGGGACCTTCTCGCGAGACACCGACGCGGGCACGGGCTTCCTCACCGTGCAGGGCTTCTCCCGCGACGCGGGCTACAACGGCCAGAGCGTGTCCTCCACCCACCGCGCCACCGCGCGCCGCGACTCGTGTGGCACCGGCTGCGAGGACTCCGAAATCGAGGAAGCGCTGAACGTCGTGCTCTTGAGCGACAGCCAGGCGCGCAACGTGGCGCGCGACTGCAAGGCGCTGGATGGCGGCATCCCGGACGGCTCCGTCCCGGCGCCCACGGAGAACGGCTACGACGTGTCGCTCGCGTGCGGCACGCTCACGGACGTGTTCCTGCCGGGCAAGGGGGCGAGCTGCAATTGCAAGCCGTCCACGTGCACCACCGTGTACACGGTGAGCGGCGACCGCGTGGACTGAAACACCCCGGGCTTCTTCCCGTCGTGTAACGTGCGCCGCCCCGAAGTGGAGGATGGAATGGCGAAGCGTGCGGTGGTGCTCCTGTCCGGAGGTCTGGATTCAACGACGTGTCTGGCGATGGCGAAGGCGGACGGCTTCGAGCCGGTGTGCCTGTGCATCGCCTACGGACAGCGCCACGCGGTGGAGCTGGACCGCGCGCGCAAGGTGGCCGCGGCCATGGGCGTGCGCGACGTGCGCGTGGTGTCGGTGGACCTGAGGCAGGTGGGCGGCTCGGCCCTCACGGATGACATCCCGGTGCCCAAGGACCGCTCGGAGGACGCCATGTCCCACGACGTCCCGGTGACGTACGTGCCCGCGCGCAACGCGCTGTTCCTCTCCCTGGCGCTGGGGCTGGCGGAGGTGGTGGACGCCACGGACCTCTACATCGGCGTCAACGCGGTGGACTACAGCGGCTATCCCGACTGCCGTCCGGAGTTCATCCGCTCCTTCGAGGCGATGGCCCAGCTGGCCACCAAGGCCGGCGTGGAGGGCGCGCGCTTCCAGGTGCACGCGCCGCTCTCCGGGCTCACCAAGGCGCAGATCATCCAGGCCGGCGTGAAGCTGGGCGTGGACTACGGGATGACGCACTCCTGCTACGACCCGGACGCCCAGGGCCGCGCGTGTGGCCGCTGCGACAGCTGCGTGCTCCGCGCGAAGGGCTTCCAGGAGGCGGGCGTGCCGGACCCCACGCCGTACACGGACGGGGTGCGCTGATGCGCGCGGCGGCGGGCCTCACGCTGACCCTGGCGCTCCTGGGAGGCGCCCCGGCCCTGTCGGAGGACGCGAAGGCCGCGAAGCCGTCCCCGAAGCCCGAGGCGAAGGCCCCCGCCCCGAAGGTGGAGCTGGTGGACGCGGCCACCGTCATCCCGGACCTGGTGCTGGACCTGCGCTACGCGACGAAGGACAACTTCCTCAAGCGGCAGGTGTATCCGGACGGCGCGCGGTGTCTGTTGTTGCCGGACTCGGTGAAGCGCCTGACGCAGGCCGCGGACGCGCTGCGCCCCCAGGGCTACCGGCTGAAGGTGTATGACTGCTACCGGCCGCGCGCGGTGCAGTACGAGATGTGGAAGATCCTCCCCAAGCCCGGCTACGTGGCGGACCCCCACAAGGGCTCCAACCACAACCGGGGCGGGGCGGTGGACCTGACCCTGGTGACGGCGGCGGGGGCGGAGGTGGAGATGCCCACCCCCTTCGATGACTTCACCCCCGCGGCGCACCACGGCTACACGGGCGGCACGCCCGCCTCGCGCGAACACCGGGAGGTGCTGCGCAAGGCCATGGAGGGCGCCGGCTTCCAGCGCAACCGGATGGAGTGGTGGCACTACGACCTGCCCGGCGCTACGAAATTGCCGGTGCTGGACGTGCCCTTCACCCCGGCCGGCTGACGCCAGGCGGGCCGCCAGCCCTGTGGTTTCGCGCGGTTGCGTCATGGACTGCGCGTAGGTGGGCGCGCGCGCGGAGTGCCTGCTATTCCTGGCCTCCCATGAGTCAATCGCTGGCGGCCGGCCTGGAAAACACGCTCATCACTCCCTCCACGGGGGCGCAGCTGGCGCCCACGCTCGTGCCCGCCGGCGCGGCGACCCAGCGGCGCAACACCGTGCTCCCACGGGTGGAGTGGACGGGCCAGCAGCCCAGCGTGGTGCCCCTGCAGCGCGAGCGCTTCGAGGAAGTGCGCCCGCTGGGCCAGGGCGGCATGGGCGAGGTGGTGCTCATCCGCGACCACGACATCGAGCGGGAGGTGGCGCTCAAGCGGCTCCCCCCGGGCGCGGAGCTGGACCGGGTGCTGCGCTTCGTGGAGGAGATTCGCACCGTGGGCACGCTGGACCACCCGAACATCGTGCCGGTGCACGACGTGGGCGTGGATGACCAGGGCCGCTACTTCTTCATGATGAAGCACCTGAAGGGCGAGACGCTGGAGTCCATCATCGCCCGGCTGCGCCGCTCGGAGCTGGATGCGCTGGTGCGCTACCCGTTCCAGGTGCGGGTGCAGATCTTCCTGGGCGTGCTGCACGCGCTGTCGTACGCGCACGGCAAGGGCTTCATCCACCGCGACCTCAAGCCCGCGAACATCATGGTGGGCCCCTTCGGAGAGGTGACGGTGCTGGACTGGGGGCTCGCGCGCCGCGTGGGTTCACCGACCGCCCCGGTGCTCCCGGGCACCCCGACGGAGGCCATCGCCCCGGCCCGGCCGCTCCAGACGGAGCTGGGCTCCGTGGTGGGCACGCCGCTCTACATGTCCCCGGAGCAGGCGCGCGGCGAGCACGACGCGATGGACGCGCGCAGCGACATCTACAGCCTGTCGGTGCTCTTCCACGAGCTGCTGTCCCTGACGCACTACCTGGACGGCCTCCAGTCCGTGCCGGACATCATGAAGGCGGTGCAGACGCGCACGCTGGACATGGCCTCCATGCACGTGAACAGCGCGCAGGGCCCGGTGCCCGCGGAGCTGATGTGGTTCGTGAAGATGGGCATGAGCAAGGACCCCCAGGAGCGCTTCGCCTCCGTGGATGAGATGGTGTCGCAGCTGCACGCCGCGCTGGAGGGCCGCATCCACGTGCACTGCCAGCGCACGCTCCTGAAGCGGACCTTCCATCAGGGCCTGCGCGCCGCGGACCGCCACCCCATGGCCCTGACGTTGGCGGGGCTGGTGGGCGTGGGGCTGGTGGTCGCGTCGGCGGTGCACCTGGGCCTGTCGTTCCTCGCTTCGATGCCGCACTGACGGCCGCGCGGGGCGTGGCGCGGGGCGCTACGCTGCCGCGTGCACACGCGACACGCTCCGGAGGACGACCGATGAAGCTTCAATCCGAATGGGTGGACTTCGACGCGGGAGGCAAGCCCGCGCAGGGCTACTCCACGCGCCCGGCGATGGCGAAGGGGCCGCTGCCCGGCCTCGTGGTCATCCAGGAGGTCTTCGGCGTGGATCCGCACATCCAGGACATCGCGAACCGGCTGGCGATGGCGGGCTACGCTGTCCTCGCGCCGGACCTCTACACCTACGGCGGGCGCCGCCCGGAGCTGGCCCCCCAGCGCATCGAGGACGTGAAGGCCTTCCTGGACACGATGCCCACGCCCTCGTGGTTCGACAACGCGAAGCTGGAGGAGGGCCTCGCGAGGTACCCCGAAGCCCAGGCCCGGAGCTTCCGCGAGACCCTGGGCACGCTGCTCGACCCGAACCGCCCCTGGCCGGACTACCTGGCCACCGTGAAGGGCGGCCGTGAGTGGCTGTCCCAGGGCCCGGCGAAGGGCCGCGAGGTCGGCGCCCTGGGCTTCTGCATGGGGGGCTCGCTGGCCCTGCGGCTCGCGAGCGCGGATCCGCGGGTCGCGGCCGTCGCGACCTGCTACGGCTTCACGCCTCCGCAGGAGACGCTGACGCACCTCAAGGCCCCGGTGCTCGGCCTCTACGCGGAGGACGACGCGCGCGTCAACGGAAGCGTCCCGGCGCTGGTGGACCTCACGAAGGAGAGGGGCGTGCCCTACGAGCGGCACACCTTCGCGGGCACGAAGCACGCCTTCCTCAACGACACGCGCTCCAACTACGACGCGGAGGCCGCGCGCGGCGCCTGGGCGAAGCTGCTCACGTTCTTCGACGCGCGGCTGTCGCCCCGGGAGCGAGCGGTGTGATGGAGTGGCGGCGTGCACCGCTTCCGCCGCCAGCTCATGGCCTTCCTCCTCGTCACCGGCATGCTGTACCTCGCGCTGTGCGCACTCGCCTTCGCCGCGCAGCGCTCCCTCATCTACCCCGCGCCGCGCTCGTCGCCGGAGGCGCTGCGGGCGCGGCCTGGGTTCGGCACGGTGCCGCTGGCGACGGGCCTCCAGGTGGATCGCTTCTACCTGCCCGCGCCGCCGGGAGCGCCCACGGTGGTGCACTTCCACGGCAACGGTGAACAGCTCCTGGGACAGCAGGGGATGGGCCAGATGCTGGGGGACGCGGGCCTGGGCTTCCTCGCGGTGGAGTACCCGGGCTACGGCGCGTCGCCGGGCAGTCCGTCGGAGGCGGGCCTGTACGCCTCCGCGGAGGCCGCGCTCCAGCTCCTGCGCGACGAGGGCGTGAAGCCGGAGGACATCGTGCTCAGCGGGCGCAGCCTGGGCACGGGCGTCGCGGTGGAGATGGCGCGGCGCGGGTACGGAGCCCGCATGGTGCTGGTGTCGCCGTACACGTCCATGGTGGCCATGGGCCAGCGCACGGTGCCCTTCCTTCCGGCCACGCTGCTCATGCGCGACCGCTACCAGTCCCAGGACAAGGCCCCCGGCATTCCCATCCCCGTGCTCATCATCCATGGCGAGGACGACGACGTCGTGCCCGTGGCCATGGGCCGGGAGCTGGGGCAGCGCTTCCCCCACGCCACGGTGGTCACGGTGCCGGGCGCGGGCCACAACGACGTGCTGGAGCAAGACGGGCAGAAGGAGTTCGCGCGGCTGGCCACCTTCGCGCTGGAGGGCGGCTGAGCCGTCCCCAGGGACGGGTGACGTCCTGCGTCGCGTTCCCTTGCGCCTACCGGTCAGCGCCGGATTATGCTCCGTGTCATCAGCGCGATGTTTCATCGCGTCCTCACGCCCCCCCGAGGGATGGATGAGCATCAGCCCGGCCCCCGCCGCCACGCTGTCCGAAGCGGCCCGTGAAATCGTCGAAGTGGGCCGCTTCCTCAGCGTGCGCAACTTCGTGCCCGCCACCAGCGGCAACTTCTCCCGCAGGCTGGATGCCCGCACGGCCGCCGTCACGCGCTCCGGCGTGGACAAGGGGGAGCTGGTGGAGGCGGACGTGCTGGTGGCGGACATCCACGCGCCGCCGCCGAAGGGCTCCTCCGCGGAGACGCCCCTGCACCTCCAGCTCTACCGCGACCGGCCGGAGGCCCAGGCCGTGCTGCACACGCACTCCGTGGTGGCCGCGCTCCTGTCCAACCTGCGGCTGCCCGAGGGCGAGCTGGTGCTCCAGGACTTCGAGCTGCTCAAGGCCCTGGGCGACACCCGCACGCACGAGGCGGCGGTGTCCATCCCCATCTTCCCCAACGACCAGGACATCCCCCGGCTGGCCGGGAAGGTGACCGCGCTGCTGGAGAAGCGCACGGACCTGGTCGCGTATCTCATCGCCGGCCACGGGCTCTACACCTGGGGCCGGAGCATGGCCGAGGCGCGGCGCCACGTGGTGGCGCTGGAACACCTGCTGACGTACGAACTCGAGAAGATGAAGGTGCGGCGATGAGCAACCTGATTGTCTACAAGGACCACCAGCCGGAGGCACCGCTGGGCGTCTTCACCGACGTGGCGGACATCGGCCGGGAGCTGAAGACCATTGGCGTGCGCTTCGAGCGCGTGGACGCGTCCGTGGAGCTGCCGGACAACGCGGGCCAGGAGGAAGTGCTCGCGGCCTACCAGCACGTGGTGGACGCGGAGAAGAAGGCCCACGGGTACAACACCGTGGACGTGGCGCGCATCAAGCCGGACGCGCCCAACGTGGAGGCGGCCCGCCAGAAGTTCCTCTCCGAGCACTCCCACACGGAGGACGAGGCGCGCATCATGGTGGAGGGCAGCGGCTGCTTCTACCTGCACGCCGGCGACAAGGTGTTCCAGGTGGAGTGCACCCGGGGCGACCTCATCAGCGTGCCGGAGGGCATGAAGCACTGGTTCGACATGGGGCCCCGGCCCCGCTTCGCCGCCATCCGCTTCTTCATCCGCCCCGACGGCTGGGTGGGCCACTTCACCGGCGAGACCATCGCCGACCGCTTCCCGAAGTACGCGCCGTGAGCGCCCCGGTCGCCATCGTCACCGACATCGAAGGCACCACCAGCTCCATCGCCTTCGTGAAGGACGTGCTCTTCCCCTTCGCCCGGAGGCACCTGGCGGAGTACGTCGCGACGCACGGCCAGGACGCCGCCGTGCGCCAGTGCCTGTCCGACGCGCGCACGCTCGCGGGCGAGCCCGGGCTGGACGACGTGGGCACCGTCGCGCTGCTCCAGCGCTGGCTGGACGAGGACCGCAAGGCCACGCCGCTCAAGACGCTCCAGGGCCTCCTCTGGGCGGATGGCTACGCGCGCGGCGAGCTGAAGGGCCACGTGCACGCGGACGCGGCCCGGGCGCTGCGCGAGTGGCACGGCGCGGGCCTGCGCCTGTATGTCTATTCCTCCGGCAGCATCGCCGCGCAGAAGCTGATCTTCGGCTACAGCGTGGAGGGGGACCTGTCGCCGCTGTTCTCCGGCTACTTCGACACCACCACCGGGCCCAAGGTGGAGGCCGCGTCGTACACGCGAATCGCCCAGGCGCTGGCGCTGCCGCCGAAGGACCTCCTGTTCCTCTCCGACAACGTGTTGGAGCTGGACGCGGCCCGGCAGGCGGGCTTCTGCACGGCGTGCCTGGACCGGGGCGAGGTGGCCATCCCCCCGGGCCACGGGCACCCGGTGTTCCACGACTTCACGTCGCTCGACCCGTTCGCGCGCGTGTCCTGAAGCGTTCGTCCCTCCGGAGCGGAGCCTTTCCACCATGTCGAGTTCCAACAAGCCCGTGCTGGGCATCATCGGCGGCAGCGGCCTGTATCAGATTGATGGCCTGACGGATGTCTCGTGGCGCCGGGTGTCGTCGCCCTTCGGTGAGACGTCGGACGAGTTCTGCTTCGGGCGCATCGGCGACCAGCCGGTGGTGTTCCTGCCGCGCCACGGCCGGGGGCACCGCATCCCGCCGTCGGAGCTGAACTTCCGGGCCAACATCGACGCGCTCAAGCGCAGCGGCGTGACGGACATCCTGTCCGTCTCCGCGGTGGGCAGCCTGCGCGAGGACCTGCCCCCGGGCACCTTCGTGGTGGTGGATCAGTTCGTGGACCGGACCTTCGCGCGCGTGAAGAGCTTCTTCTCCGCGGGGCTGGTGGCGCACGTGTCGATGGCCAGACCCGTGTGCTCGCGCCTGGGCGACGCGGTGATGGCGGCGTGCGAGGGCCTGGACCTCAAGGTCGTGCGCGGCGGCACGTACCTGGTGATGGAGGGGCCGCAGTTCTCCACGCTGGCGGAGAGCAAGCTGTACCGGCAGTGGGGCTGTGATGTGATTGGCATGACGAACATGCCGGAGGCCAAGCTCGCCCGGGAAGCGGAGATCTGCTACGCGAGCGTGTCGATGGTCACGGACTACGACTGCTGGCACCCGGACCACGACGCGGTGACGGTGGACCAGGTGGTGGCGGTGCTCCTGGGCAACGCGGGCAAGGCGCGCGGGCTGGTGAAGAACATCGCGCCGCTCGTGGGCCAGCATGCGGGCCCGTGCCGGAGCGGCTGCCAGACGGCGCTGGACCACGCCATCATGACCTCGCCCGACGTGCGCGACCCGGCCCTGGTGGACAAGCTCTCCGCGGTGGCGGGCCGCGTCCTCAAGCGCTGAACAAGGAAAGACACGGCGATGAAAGTCCAAGGCGAGCCGATGCGCTCCATCTGGGTCGAGCCCGACGGCTGGAGCGTCGGCGTCATCGACCAGACGCGCCTGCCGCATGCGTTCGTGAAGGTGAAGCTGACCACGGCGGACGCGGCGGGCCACGCCATCCGCAGCATGCTGGTGCGGGGCGCGCCGCTCATCGGCGCCACGGCGGCCTATGGCGTGTGTCTGGCCATGCGGGGGGATGCGTCCGACGCCGCGCTGGAGCAGGCGCTCACGATGCTGCGGGCCACGCGGCCCACGGCGGTGAACCTGCACTGGGCGCTGGACGGGATGCGCCAGGTGCTCGCGCCGCTGAAGCCCCAGGAGCGGGCGGCGGCGGCGTACCGGCACGCGGCCGCGCTGTGCGACGAGGACGTGGCCATCAACCGGGCCATCGGCGAGCACGCGCTGAAGCTGTTCCAGGAGGCGTGGGACAAGAAGGGCCGCAAGGGCCGGCTCAACGTGCTCACGCACTGCAACGCCGGGTGGCTGGCGACGGTGGACTGGGGCACGGCGCTGGCGCCCATGTACCTGGCGCACGACGCGGGCCTGCCGCTCCACGTCTGGGTGGATGAGACGCGCCCGCGCAACCAGGGCGCGGTGCTCACGGCCTGGGAGCTGGGGCAGCACGGCGTCGCGCACACCGTCATCGCGGACAACGTGGGCGGCCACCTGATGCAGCACGGGGAGGTGGACCTGTGCATCGTCGGGACGGACCGCACCACGGCGCACGGGGACGTGGCGAACAAGATCGGCACCTACCTCAAGGCGCTGGCGGCGAAGGACAACGGCGTGCCGTTCTACGTGGCGCTGCCCTCGCCCACGGTGGACTGGACGATTCAGGACGGGGTGAAGCAGATCCCCATCGAACAGCGGGACGGCGCGGAGCTCAGCGACGTGACGGGCCGGCTGCCTTCGGGGGACATCGCCACGGTGCGCATCACCCCGCCCGGGAGCCCCGCGGCCAACTACGCGTTCGACGTGACGCCCGCGCGGCTCGTGACGGCGCTCATCACCGAGCGGGGCGTGTGTCCGGCGACGGAGGAGGGGCTGCTGTCGCTCTTCCCGGAGCGGCGCGCGGAGCGGAGCCCGGCGACGTGAGCGCGGCCGGGGGACATCCGGCGCTGCGCGAGGCGATGGTGGCCACCGCGCGGCGGATGAACACGTCCGGGCTGAACCAGGGCACGTCCGGCAACCTGAGCCAGCGGGTGGAGGAGGGCTTCCTCCTCACGCCCTCCGGGATGAACTACGAGGCGATGACGCCGGAGGACGTGGTCCTCATGCGCTTCGACGGCACGCACGAGGGCCGGCGCAGGCCGTCCACGGAGTGGCAGCTGCACCGGGACATCCTCGCGGCGCGGCCGGAGGTGGGCGCGGTGCTGCATGCGCACAGCATGTTCAGCACCACGCTCGCGTGCCTCCGCCGGGGCATCCCGGCCTTCCACTACATGGTGTCCGCGGCGGGCGGCACGGACGTGCGGTGCGCGGAGTACGCCACCTTCGGCACGCCGGAGCTGGCGCGGCACATGATGGCGGCGCTGGAGGGCCGCAAGGCGTGCCTGCTGGCCAATCACGGCATGGTGGCGGTGGGCGCGGACCTGCCCGCCGCCTGGAAGCTGGCGGTGGAGGTGGAGACGCTGGCCGCCATGTACTGGCGCGCGCTCCAGGTCGGGGAACCGGTTTTGCTGGATGACGCGGAAATGGCGCGGGTGTTCGAGCAGTTTCGGGGCTACGGGCAGTAGCTCCGCCCTCGTCACCGCCGCGCCTTCCTGCATGATTCTCCGGGTCCCTGCCTCTCTCACGGGGGGGACGGGATGGGCCACCCTTCGGACCCCAAGGAGGAGGCATGCGGTGGATTCTCGGGTGGATGGTGGTGCTGGCCCTGGGGTGCGCCGCGAGGATGCCGGCCGGTGTGGAGGGCCAGCTGCTGGAGGCCCAGCGCACCTACGACGCGGCGCTGGCGCTCTACGATGCGGGCCGGTACGCCGAGGCCGTCGCGCCGGGTGAGCGCTCCCTCGCGCTGCGGGAGGCCGTGTTTGGCGGCGCGCACCGGGAGGTCGCCACCTGCCTGAACCTGCTCGGCGAGGCGTACCGGCTCCAGGGGGACTTCGCGCGGGCCGGGGTGGTGCACGAGCGCGCGTTGGCCATCCGGGAAGCCGCGGTGAGCGACGACGCCGTGGACTCCGTCGTCGTGAGCTCCCTGCTCGCCTTCGCGGCCTCCCCGGTGATGGAGCCGGACCGGCAGCCCGGGGGCTATTATTCGCACGAGCACGCCCTGTCCCGGCGGCAGAACAACCTGTTCAGCCTGGACAAGCGCCGCCGCACGGGCGCGATGGCCAGCCAGGAGGCGGTCCTCAGCGAGAACCAGTTCGCCTACGCCCAGTCCCTCAACAACCTGGCCATGCTCTACCAGGACCAGGGCCTCTACAGCCGGGCGGAGCCGCTCTACGTGCGCGCGCTCGAGCTCCGGGAGACGGTGCTGGGCATGTCCCACCTCACCGTCGCGGACTCGCTCAACAACCTGGCGCTGCTCTACCGGGAGCAGGGGCTGTACGGCCGGGCGGAGCCGCTCTACGTGCGCGCGCTGTCCATCCGGGAGTCGGCCCTCGGCAAGGCGCATCCGTCGGTCGCGGACTCGCTCGACACCCTGGCCACGCTCTACCAGGACCAGGGGCAGTACGGCCGGGCGGAGCCGCTCTACGAGCGCGCGCGCTCCATCCGCGAGGAGTCCCTGGGCAAGCGGCATCCCCGGGTCGCGGACTCCCTCAACAACCTGGCCAACCTCTACCAGGACCAGGGGCTGTATGACCGGGCGGAGCCGCTGTACACGCGGGCCCTCTCCATCCGGGAGGCGGCGCCGGACGGCAACCCCTCCGACCTCGCGGCGTCGCTCAACAACCTGGCCACGCTCTATCAGGCGCAGGGGTTGATCGACCGGGCGGAGCCGCTGTTCGCGCGCGCGCTCGTCCTCTGGGAGACGTCGCTCGGCAAGCGCCATCCCCACGTCGCCGCGCTGCTCAACAACCTGGCCACCCTGTATCGCAAGCAGGGCCGGTACGACCGGGCGGAGCCGCTCTATGTGCGCGCGCTCTCCATCTGGGAGGAGGTGCTTGGCCGGAACCATCCGGATGTCGCCGGCGCGCTCAGCAACCTGGCCAACCTCTACCGGGACCAGGGGCAGTACGGCCGGGCGGAGCCGCTCTACGAGCGCGCTCTCTCCATCCGTGAGGCCGTCCTGGGCCGCAACCACCCGGACCTCGCGGCGTCGCTCAACAACCTGGCCCTGCTGCGGCTGGCCCAGCGGCGCCTGGACGCGGCGGTGCCGCTGTTCACGCGGGCCTTCGCCGTCTCCGAGCAGCGCCTTCGCCGGGAGGCGCTGGAGTTCTCCGAGGCGCGGCTGGCCAGCTTCCTCCAGCTGCTGCGCGTCGACGAGGAGCACCTGTACGCGCTGCTGCGCGCGCACCCCGAATCCGCGGAGGTCCGGCGTCTGGCATTGAGCGCCGCGCTGCTCCTCAAGGGCCGCTCCGTGGAGGAGACCGCGGACATCTCCCGGGCGGTCTACCGGAGCCTGGGGGACGAGGAGCGCGGCACCTTCGCGCGGCTGCGCGGGCTGCGCAGCCAGCTGGCGAGCCTGTCGCTCCACGGGCCCGGTGCGCTCCCGCCCTCGGCCTACCAGCGGCAGCTCGAGGCCCTGGCCACGCAGGGCGATGCGCTGGAGGCCACCCTCGCCCGGCGCTCGGCGCCCCTGCGCGCGCTGGCCGCGCTGCCCACGCCCGAGGACATCGTCGACCGTGTCGCCGCGGCCCTGCCGGAGGACGGGGCGCTCGTGGAGTTCATCACGTACGAGGATCGCCCCCTCGTTCCGGGCGCGCGCACCTCCTCGGCCCAGCTGCGCTGCATGGCGCTGGTGCTGCTGCCCGACGCGAGCATCCGGACGCTCGACCTGGGCCCGGCGGAGCCCATCGAGGCCGCCGCCTCGCGCATGCGGGACGCGCTGGCCCGCCGGGATGCCGCCTTCGACGCGTCCTCCCAGGCGCTCTACCAGCTCGCCTTCCAGCCGCTGCTGCCGCTCTTGGGGAAGGCCCACCGCCTCTTCCTGTCGCCGGATGGTCAGCTGGCCCTGGTCCCCTTCGCGGCGCTGCACGACGGCCAGCGGTTCCTGGTCGACACCTACGACTTCACCTACCTCACGTCCGGCAAGGACCTGCTGCCCCGTCCCCAGCCGCCCCGCTCCGCGTCGTCCGTGGTCGTCCTGGCGGACCCGGCCTTCCGCCCGGGGCTCCAGGCCACGGCCGAGGCTCCGGCGAGCGCGGACGCGTGGGCCGAGCGCTCCGCTCCCACGCGGCCCGAGGACCTGCGGATGCGTGACTGGGCCCCGGTGCCCCTGCCGGGCTCCCGTGAGGAGGCGGAGGCCATCCAGCGCCTCTTTCCCCGGGCCCAGCTCTATCTGGGGCCCAAGGCGACCAAGGAGCGGCTGCTGCGGATGACCACGCCCGGCATCCTCCACCTGGCCACGCACGGCTTCTTCCTGGAGGACGCCGCCACCCAGGAGAACACCCGCGCCATCGCCCACTTCGGCGCGCTGGGCGAGGACGCCCGGGCGCCGCGCCCTCCGGACCCCCTGTTGCGTTCGGGCTTGCTCCTCGCGGGGGAGCGCGCGCAAGCGGCGTCCAGCGCCAGTGACTCCGGGTCCTCCGCTGACAGCTCGCTGGTGACGGCCCTGGAGCTGGCGGGGCTGGACCTGTGGGGCACCCAGCTGGTGGTTCTCTCCGCCTGCGACACGGGCCGGGGCGACGTCCGGCGGGGGCAGGGCGTCTACGGCTTGCGCCGGGCCTTCCTCGTCGCGGGCGCGGAGACGGTGGTGATGAGTCTCTGGAAGGTGGACGACGCGACGACGCGCACGCTGATGGAGACCTACTACCGCCACCTGTTGGCGGGGCAGGGCCTGGCCACGGCGCTGCGCGAGGCGATGCGGGAGCTGCGACAGGCCCAGCCCCATCCCCACTACTGGGCGCCCTTCATCGCCATGGGACGGGACACGCCGCTGCGCCTGCTCGAAGCAGCGGCGCGTCAGCCGTAGGGCCGCGCTCACGCCCCTCGAGGGAAGGGGCTTCGGGGGACCGGGAGTGCGTCAGGCCGTGGGGCCCCGTCGCGCCAGCAAGGCGGAACGGGGCCCGGGCTGCTCGCGCGTCCGTCAGCGCGCGGCGTGCGCGTTGAGGACGATGACGCCCGCGTCGCGGATGATGACGCCCGCGTCGAACGGCGGGGGCCCCGCGTCCACGGTGCCCGCGTCCACGCCGGCATCCGGGCGGACCCCGCCGTCGGTGCCCGCGTCCACGCCGGCATCCACGCCCGCGTCGACGCCCGCATCCGGGCGGACCCCGCCGTCGGTGCCCGCGTCCACGGTGCCCGCGTCCACGCCTGCATCCGGACGGACCCCGCCGTCGGTGCCCGCGTCCACGCCGGCATCCACGCCCGCGTCCGGGGTGCACGTCGGGCACGTGTCGTTCGGCTTGCACCGGACGATGTCATTCGGCCCCGGCTCGCCGCGGACCTGCACGAAGTCCACGCCGCCCACCTTCTGGTCGCCAATGGCCTTGCCGTTGCCATCCACGATGGTGCCAAAGCACCGCATCGGGACGCCCGGGGCCACCGTGCCCGTGCACGCCATGATCTTCTCGGGCGGGACGTTGTAGTTCCCGCTGACGACCGCCGCGATGGGCTGGTAGCCGTTGGTGCCCTTCGCGCCGGAGTAGCAGACGCTCAGGATGAGCGGCTTGCCTCCGCACTCCGGGTGGTACTCGTTGTGGAAGATGGACTGGCTCGTGTCGTTGGGCAGGCCCTGCACCGACGTCTGCCCTCCACAGGTGGCCGGATTGCCTCCGTGCGCGCCGTAGATACAGCCGCCCCCATCCAGCGCCGCCGCGGCCTTCTTCTCCGCGTCGATGACGCCCTTGTCATTGGGGTTGCTGTTGTCGATGCCCGTGTAACCCCCCTGGTCCTGCACCCCCATGTCTCCCCAGTTGTTGTTGACGAAGTACTTGCCGCCATCCGCCAGCTTGTTGTCGCCCTTGCAGCTGTCCAGCTCCTGGAGGCCGCTCGTGGGGTCGTTCCACGGCGAGTCCTCCGGACCACAGCCCACCGCCAACACCGAGAGCGCACCCGCGACGCAGGCCCACTGCTTCAAGGTTCTCATTATTCCGCCCCTTCGTTCTAAACACGTTTTACATACTATAAAACATGTTCCACGTAAAATCGGTGAAACAAGGCGGCTGGGGTTGAGACCTTTGGCGGGGTGCGTTGGCGGAAGTCCGCACGCGTCGGGATGTTTCAGGCGCTGCGCAGCGTGAGCAGCGTCACCTCGGGGGGGATGCCGATGCGGAAGGGGAGCCAGTGCCCCGTGCCGCCGGAGACGTACAGGTGGCTGTCGCGGAAGCGGTAGCGGCCGAGCATGTGCTTGAAGACGAAGCCGAACAGCGGAATCCCCAGGAGGGCCACCTGGCCGCCGTGGGTGTGGCCGGCGAGCGTGAGGCGCGCGCCGCGCTCGGCGGCGTAGGAGAAGAAGTCCGGGTGGTGGGAGAGGCAGAGGACCACGTCGTCCGGGTGGCCGTCCGCGAAGGCCGTCTCCGCGGACTGCTTCCAGCGGCTGTCGCGCCCGGCGCGGCCGCGGCTGGAGATGGGGAAGTCCACGCCCACCACGCGCACGCGCTGGCCGCCGTGTTCCAGCACGTGGGCCTCGTCCACGAGCAGGCGCACCGGGGCTCCGCGCCGGGCCAGCTGCTCATAGCCGCCCAGGACCTCGTCGAGTCCGCGCCAGTGCTCGTGGTTGCCCAGGATGGCGAGCATGCCGTGGCGCGCCGTCGTGGAGGCGAGGGCGGCCATCGTCTCCTCGACCTGGTTCACGTCGTCGATGAGGTCGCCCGTCATCACCTGGAGATCGACTCCGGCGGTGTTCATCGCCTCCACGGCGCCGCGCAGGTACTCCGGGGAGATGAAGGGGCCCACGTGGACGTCGGTGATCTGCCCGATGCGGAAGCCGTCGAGCGCGGCGGGGAGGCCGCGCAGCTTCACCTCCACCTCGCGCACGGTGAAGCCCAGGCTGCCACCCACGACGCCCACGCCGCTCGCGCCCACGGCGAGCACGGGCACGGCCTGGCCGGCCTTCATCAGGAGGTCGCGACGCCCCAGGTCGACGCCCGGGGGCGCGGCCTGCTGGCGGCGTTCGGCGCGCAGCTTCAGCACCAGGAAGGGCAGGCCCGCCAGCATCACCAGGAGCGCGGCGATGCTCCAGACGACGGCGAACAGCTTCAGCGGCGCCAGGAGCGGCGGCGTGTGGTGGAGGCCGTAGCCCGTCAGCGCGGGCACCAGCCAGGTCGCGAGCGCCACGCCCATCAGGCCCAGGAGCACGCCCTGGCGCCAGCCGCGGGTGACGGCGGGCCACAACCTGCGCAGCACGAGGTAAGCGCCCAGATAGACCCACAGCAGGACCAGCAGCCTTCCCATCGTGTGCGCGCTCTCGGTGTGAGGAGGCCCGAGGATAACGGACCCCCTGACAGCGCGCCGTCCTCCGTCGCTGGCTGCCTGCCTGGACCCGCCGGGTCTCAGCCGGGGAGTCGCGGGGAGGCGCCCGTCACAGCCCGCCGCCGGGGCTGGCGAGCCGCAGGTGCGAGTGCAGCGTCTCCGCCCGGAGGTACAGGAACTGCGCGTCCCCGAAGGACAGCGCGTCCCCGTCCGTGAGCATCCGCACCTCGCCCTCGCCCAGCGCGCCGGCGTTCAGCCAGGTGCCGTTCATGGAGCCCAGGTCCATCACCGAGCACGACCCCTGCGCCGCGTGCCAGCGCAGCACCGCGTGCTGCTTCGACACCGACGGGTCGTGCACCAGCAGCGCGCACCCGTCCATGCGCCCCACCTTCATCTCCTGCCCGTCCCGCTCCGGCCCCAGGAAGTGGACCTCCAGCGCGTCAAACCCCTGGAGCATCACCAGCAGCCGGTCCACCAGCCGCGAGCGGTGCGCCATGCCCACCGTGCGCGCCTCCGCCAGCCGCAGCGCCACCTGCTGGAACACCGGCTCTGGCGGCTGCTGGATGAGCACCACCGGGCCGGAGGCTTGCAGGAAGGCCTGCACGGGCGCGTAGGCGAACGGGCGGAGCTGTTGGACGGAGGGCATCACACCCTGACGTTACCCCCAGCCCCGCCCCAGCGCGAGCCGCCAACTCCCAGTGTCAGGTGGCCAGCGCTTTCAGGACGCGACAGGCGCCTTCAGCAGGTGGTCCCCGAAGTCCTCCCGCAGCTTCATCTTCAGGAACTTCCCCGTCGACGTGCGCGGAATCTGGGACACGAAGAGGAAGTCATCCGGCAGCCACCACTTCGCGAACTGCTTCTCCAGGTGCGCGGTCAGCTCCTCCTTCGTCGCCTGCTGCCCCGCCTTGAACACCACCGCCGCCAGCGGCCGTTCGTCCCACCTGGCGTGCCGGCCCGCGAACACCGCCGCCTCCAGCACGCTGGGGTGCGACATCAGCGCGTTCTCCAGCGCCACGGAGCTGATCCACTCGCCGCCGGACTTGATGACGTCCTTGCTGCGGTCGGTGATGTGCAGGTAGCCCGCCGGGTCGATGGTCACCACGTCGCCCGTCTTGAACCACCCGTCCTTCGTGAAGCGGTCCTGGCCCTCGTCGCCGAAGTAGGACGCCGCCACCATGGGCCCGCGCACCTCCAGCTCGCCCATCGCCTGGCCGTCCCAGGGCAGCACCTCGCCGCTGTCGCTCACGTGGCGCGTCTCCACGAAGGGCACCGAATAGCCCTGCGACGCGTATGCCTCCAGCTGCGCCTCCGGCGAGGCGGTGCGCAGGTCCCCCTTGAGCCGCGCGAGCGTGCCCACCGGGTTCATCTCCGTCATGCCCCAGGCGTGCAGCACGTTCTGCCCGTGGCGCTTGCGGAACCCGTCGATGAGCGCCGGCGGCGCCGCGGAGCCGCCAATCACCATGTGCCGCATCGTGCTCAGGTCCCACCTGCCCGGCTCCCGGTCCAGCTGCGCCAGGATGCCCAGCCAGATGGTGGGCACGCCGCCCGCCACCGTGACCCGCTCGCCCTGCATCAGCTCCAGCAGCGACTGGGGATCCAGGTGCGGCCCGGGCAGCACCTGCTTCGAACCCGTGAGCAGCGCGTCGAACGGCAGGCCCCACGCCGCCGCGTGGAACATGGGCACCACCGCCAGCACCGTGTCCGACTCCCGCAGCCCCAGCACCTCCGGCAGGCAGCACACCAGCGTGTGCAGCACGATGGAGCGGTGGCTGTAGAGCACCCCCTTCGGGTTGCCCGTCGTCCCGGACGTGTAGCAGAGCATCGCCGCGCTGTTCTCATCCAGCCGGGGGAAGGCGAAGGTGCCTTCCTCCGCCGCCAGCAGCTGCTCGTAGTCCAGCCGCCCCTCCGGCACCGGGCCGTCATCCGGGATGACGATGACGTGCTTGATGCAGCCGGCCGCCTTCTCGAACTTCTCCACCAGCGGCAGGAGCGAGCGGTCCACCACCACCACCATGTCCTCCGCGTGGCGCGCGATGTAGGCCAGGTCGTTGGGGTGCAGCCGCAGGTTGAGCGTGTGCATCACCGCGCCCATCGCCGGCACCCCGATGTAGACCTCCAGGTGCTGGTGGTGGTTCCAGCTCAGCGACGCCACCCGGTCCCCTGGCTTCACCCCCAGCCGCGTCAGCGCGTTCGCCAGCTGGCTGACGCGCCGGTGGAAGTCCGCGTACGTGTAGCGGTGCAGGGACTTGTCCGGATTGCGGCTGACGATCTCCTGCGCCGCGTAGTACGTGCGCGCGCGCTCCAGGAAGTGCGTCAGGGTGAGAGGGAAGTCCATCATGCGACCGGTGAGCATCGGCACCATCCCTTCGCGTTCGGCGTTGAGGGGCGGATGCTACCGGATGCGCGGCGCCATGCCTGTCACTCCGGGTGGGAGCAGGCATGGCGCATCACGTCATCATCAGCCGAAGAAGACCTGCGCGACCTCGAAGAACTCCTTGGGGACGCGCTTGAGCTCGCGGGTGGCCTCGGAGAGGTGCTCGCTGACGATGTCGTTGCCGCGCAGGGCGGCCATCTTGCCGAACTCGCCGCGGGCGACCATGTCGCACGCATGCACGCCGAACCGGGTGGCGAGCACCCGGTCGTGCGCCGTGGGGGCGCCGCCGCGCTGGATGTGGCCCAGCACGGAGACGCGCGTCTCGAAGCCGGTGCGTCGTTCAATCTCCGCGGCGACGATGTTGCCCACGCCGCCCAGGCGCGGCCGGCCCGCTTCGTCCAGGGCGCCGGTGGTGACCAGCTGTTCGTTCTGCTCCGCGGACAGCTTGATGCGCGTGCCCTCCGCCACCACGACGATGGAGAAGGTGCGCCCCCCCGCGTTGCGGCGCTGGAGGTGCTGGGCGACGGCCTCCAGGTCGGCGGGAATCTCCGGGACGAGGATGACGTCCGCGCCGCCCGCGATGCCCGCGTAGGTGGCGATCCACCCGACGTGCCGGCCCATCACCTCGCAGACGATGACGCGCTTGTGCGACTCCGCGGTGGAGTGCAGCCGGTCCACCGCCTCCGTGGCGATGGACACCGCGGTGTCGAAGCCGAAGGTGAAGTCGGTGCCGTTGAGGTCGTTGTCGATGGTCTTGGGCACGCCGACGATGCGCACGCCCTCCTGGGACATGCGCGTGGCGGCGGACAGCGTGCCCTCGCCGCCAATGGCGATGACCGCGTGGATGCCATTGCGCTCGATGGCGCGCTTCACGCGCTCCAGGCCGTTCTCCACCTTGAACGGGTTGACCCGCGAGGTCCCCAGGATGGTGCCACCCCGGTGGAGGATGCCGGACGTCGTCTCCCGCGTGAGGCGGAAGTGGTTGTCGTCCAGCAGGCCCTTCCATCCATCGCGCAGGCCCATCATCTCGAAGCCGTGCTCGCTGGCACGGCGGACGATGGCGCGAATGACCGCATTGAGGCCGGGGCAATCCCCGCCACCGGTGAGCACGGCGACTTTCATGGGTTGGGTTCTAGCGCGACCCGGCCTCCACGCGTGAGGACGGATTGCACGGGATGCCCGTGGGAAACCCTTCCCGGCTCCCCGGCGTGCGGGGGACCGTGCTTGTCAATTCGCCACGGGGCTCGCGTGTCATTCGCGAAGACGGAGGGGCTTGCCGCGCGGCGGCACGCACGCTGGGGCTGGGGGGCGCGCGACCGGGGCAGGGAGGGCGGCGTATGCTGGCCGGCTCATGAACCTACGGGTGTTCGAAACGGAGCAGGAGGCGGCCACCACCTGCGCGGCGCGTATCGCCGAGGCCGTGAGGCACACGCCGGAGCTGGTGCTGGGGCTGGTCACGGGGCGCTCACCCCTCAACGTCTACCGGAGTCTCGTGGAGCTGGCGGCCCGGGGGGCGCTGGACCTGTCGCGGGCGACCACGTTCAACGTGGACGAGTTCCTGGGCCTGCCGCCGGAGGACGCGGGCAGCTTCCGCGCGTACATGGACCGGCACCTGTTCCGGCATGTGAATCTGTCAACGGAGCGGATCCACTTCCTCGACGGGTGCGCGCCGGACGCGGAGGGTGAGTGCGCGCGCTATGACGCGGCGCTCGCGGCGGCGGGCGGGTTGGACTTGCTGCTGCTGGGGGTGGGGCCCAATGGCCACATCGCGTTCAACGAACCCGGCGAGGTGCTGACGGCGATGAGCCACCGCGCGCGCCTGTCGCGGGAGACGCGGCTGTCGCACGTGCTGGCGTTCGGGGATGATCCGTCTCGCGTGCCCATGGCGGCGCTGACGCTGGGCATGGCGGCGGTGCTCCAGGCGCGCAAGGTGGTGGTGCTGGCGTTCGGGGTGAACAAGGCGGCGGCGGTGACGGCGATGGTGCACGGGCCGCTGACGCCCCGGTGCCCGGCGTCCTTCCTCCAGCTCCACCGCGACGTGGAGGTGTGGATGGACACGGGCGCGGCGGGCGGCCTCCAGGCTTCCCGGAAGGGCTGAGGCTGGCCCGTCCCCCGCGAAGGAGGCGTGCCATGGGGCCGGAGCGGACCCTTCGGGCCCACGCTACTTCGTCGCGGACGCGATCCTCGCGGGGGGCTTGTCGCCGGTGGCCGGCCGGGGCGCTGGCTTCTTCACGGGTGCCGTCACCTTCGGCGCGGCGGGCGGCTTCACGTCCGCGCCGGGCGGCCGGGCCTTCTTCGCGGCGGCCTGCGTGACGGCGGCGCGCTCCACTGCCTTGGCGGGTGCCTCCGCGGCGGGGCGCTTCACGGGCGCTGGCGGTCTGGCCTGGCTGACGGCGGCGCGCTCCACTGCCTTGACCGGAGCCTCGACGGCGGGACGCTTCACCACCACTGGCGCTGGTGGCCTTGTGCGCGCGTAGGCCGCGAGCACCTTGGCGACGTAGAACTCCGTCTCCCCGTTGTGCGGCACGCGCCCGTTCACCGCGCCGGGCCCCGCGTTGTACGCGGCCACCGCCAGGGGCACGTTCCGGAACCTGCGCAGCTGCTCCGCCAGGTAGCGGCCGCTCGCGTCCACGGAAGGCGCGGGGTCGAAGGGGTCCTCCACCCGCATCAGCGCCGCCGTGTCCGGCATCAGCTGTCCGGGGCCCATCGCCCCCGCGGGCGAGATGCGGTGCACCCGCGTCTCGGATTCCACCTGGATGAGCGCCTTCAGGAGCCCTGGCGGAATCCCGTGGCGGCGCTCCGCCTCCGCGATGAGCGGCTCCAGCGGCGGGTGCTCGTCCAGCACGCACGCCGGCCGGTGCGCCACGTACGCCCCCAGGGCGCGGGCCTTCGTCTGGAGGAAGGAGAAGGACAGGGGCGACACCTGCGTTCCACCCAGCCAGGCCACGCCCAGGTTGAGCAGCACCACCGGCAGCAGCGCGCACGGCACCAGCCACGCCCATCCCGGAATGTCGATGCCGCCCATGGCCCGCTTGCGTCCCACCGTCCCCACTTAAGGGCCCCTCGCGCCCCCGTCCAACTTCCAGCCTGTTCCTTGGGACACCTCCCCCGTGGGCCGGCCCCTGTCACCGGCCGCACCCGGACGCTTCGCGCTGTGCACTGGCACCCGCTTCCCGGTTGCCCCTGGGAGGGCCCGTGGCCACCCCCTTGCCGGTGTCACGCGGGCGGAGGCGGGAGGGGGCGTGATGATTGGCATCCCGTTGGGGTGGGCGTATTCGAACTTCGCGGAGTGGGCCCTGCGCCGGTACCTGACGCCGGGCCGTCGCCACGCGTCCGCCCCGCCGCACGCGGCCTTCGCGGCGTCCCCGTGCGCGGATGCGTACCTGCGCTCGCTCTGGACGCGCGCCGCGGAGCTCAAGGAGCGGGCGGCGCTGACGGTGCTCGCGCTCGCGCACGCGCCCCTGTTCCCCCTGGCGCCGTTCTTCGTGGGCACCGTGTGGGCCTGCGCGTTCAACTACCACCGCGTGCACCGCCGCGCGCACCTGGACCCGGCGTGGGCTCGGGCGCAGGTGCCCTGGCTGTGCGACCACCACCTGGGGCGCGTGGCGGACGCGAACTGGTGCGTGACGCATCCGTTCTTCGACCACGTGCTGGGCACGCGCCACGAACACCTGGGCATCCAGCCCGCCGCGCCCGCCCCGGTGTCCTGACGCCGGGGCGGGACGGGGAGGTCTCAGAACAGCAGGTGGAAGTAGTTGGCGCTCGCCTTGGCGCCAATGCAGACGTCGATGTCCGCGCTCCACGACTGCGTGGGCAGGGAGCCGCTGGCCTCGAAGAGGAACTCCAGCTCCTGCTGCTTCGCCAGGTCCAGCACGTCCACGGCGCCGCTGCCGGTGAGCTCGAGCGTGTTCGTGGGACCGCTGGTGCCGGTGCGCCGGAACTCGCCCAGGAGCACGTAGTCCGTGGAGCCCGGCTTGCGCACGGAGACCTTCGCGCGCTCGATGCCGCTGATGTCGGTGGTGGCCGTGGCGTCGAAGAGCTTCAGCCGCAGCTCCGTGCGCACGTCGGCGTCGTCGGGCAGCGCGCTGGAGAAGTCGCCCAGCGGAATCTGGATGGACTGCTGGACGCTGGCGCTGCCCGGGAGGGCGGCCGGGAAGGACAGGTCCTTCTCCGTCTTGCAGATGCGCTCGGCCTCCACCTCGATGTTGAAGAGGGAGTCACAGCCCGTGCCGAAGAGGGACACGGCGCTGGCGAGCAGGAGGGTGCGGAAGGATGGCGTTCGCATGGTTGAAGGTCTCCTGGCTCAGAAGAAGTAGAGGATGAAGCCCAGCTTCACGGACGGGATGGTGGCGCGCAGGTGCATGGGCCCCGACGTCACGGTGTCGTCATTGGCGGCGTCCTGGAGGAGCGGCGTGGGGTCCGGCACGGTGAGCGCCACGTAGCTGAGGCCCACGTTCAGGAAGAAGTTGAAGCGGCTCTTCGTGCCCACCTCCAGGCCCACGCTGCCCGTGACGTAGTTGTAGGTGACGTCGCGGATGGCCTGCGCCGTGGCGCTGGGGTCGCGGCCCAGCCAGTCCAGCACCTCGCTGTACTCCGAACCGAAGTAGTGCCCGACCTCCGCGTTGAAGGACGGCGCGATGAAGGTGTCCATCGGGAGGATGCTCACCCCGCCGCGCACGCCGATGCTGAGCGTGTTGGTGGTGGGGCCCGCCTGGAGCCGCAGCCACGAGGCGGGCCGCACCACCGCGGACACGCCGATGCCGTGAGGGGCCCCCGCGTCCACCAGCAGGCCCACCTTGTAAGGCGTGTCCTCCTGCGCCAGCGCGGGGCTGGCCAGCCCCAGCACCGCCAGGCAGCCCAGCCCGAGGCTGGAGGAAGGAAGCGAGCTGCGTCGTCGTTTCAAAGAAGGGGAGTCCATCGTCATGATGAAAGTTCCACGGTGAATGCCGGCCCTGAGGTGCATCTTTCGCGGAAGGTGCCCTGGAAGAGAAGCTGATCGCGTGAATCCCGTACGGGGTTTCCGGGGTGCCAGGGTGCGCGGCGGTGGGAGTGCCCGATTCCCGACAGGTGGGATGCCGTCGCTGGGGCCGCGAGCCGGCGCAATGCCTGTCCAATCACTGACGTCCCGTTCGCTCCGCCGGGTGATGACAAGACATCCCTGGCGATGCGAGCGTATGATGAAAGCAAGAGGCGGCGAGGTCGGCGGGGCCGGAACCGGGGGGCCAAGGGATGATCGACGAAGTCGATCTACGCATGAAGGCGTGGGTGGGCCGTATTGCCACGGAGACCCCCGTGTATCTGGGCGTGCCCGATCGCGAGTCCCTGGACCGGGGTGTCTGCCTTTACCTGCTGGAGCTGGGGCCCGCGCCCCCGACCCGGGCCGGGAAGCGGGGGGCCCTGGGCTTCACGGTCTGCTACCTGGTGACGGTGGGGGCGGAGACGCCGGAGCGCGCGCACCGGCTGCTGGGCGATCTGGTCTTCGCCGCCATGAGTGACAAGGAATTGGAGGTGGACCTGAGTCCGGTGCCGGCCGCGCTCTGGGCGGGGCTCCGCTCCGTGCCGCGTCCCTCCTTCCGCCTGCGCGTGCAGGTGCGCAAGGAGCAACCCCTGGCGGGCGTGAGGTGTCTGTCGTTGGTGGATGCTCCGGAGGGGACCGCGCCGCTGCTGGGGCAGGTGGTGGGGCCGGGGAACGAGCCCATCGGGGGGGCGTGGGTGGCCTTGCCTGCCCTGCGATTGAGTACGCGCACGGATGCGCAGGGGCACTTCCGCTTCGCCAGCCTGCCCCCGGTGGAGTCATTGGGCAGCCTGGAGGTGCGGGCGGAGGGAGAGGTGCTGTCGGTGGCGTCGGAGGTGCTGGCCACGGAGCCGGCCCCGCTGGTCATCCGGATGCCGGTGAAGGAGGGGTGAGGATGTCTGGCGCCACGTCAGCCGAGGCCGAGGGAGCGCTGCCTCGCGCGCGGCGCCACGTGGCCTGGGTGCTGGCCCTGGCGCGGTGGTTGAAGGTCTGGGCGGAGCGGGTGCTGGCGGAGCATGCGGCGGCGCTCGCCATGGCGGCGGGGTTGGGTGGGGCGCGGGTGCGCTCACTGCCCCTGCGCGAGCCGGAGGTGACGCTGCTGCCGGTGCCTGCGTGGCCGCCAGGACTGACGCCCTCCGACATGGCGACGCGAGGGGCTTCCGTGGAGCGGGGGTTCTCCTGGCCTCCGCCGGCGTCCGTGAACCCCGAGGCGTCCACGCCCCGGCTCAACACGCTGCGGTGTCTGAGTGGCGTGGAGACGTTCGCCCTGGTGAGGCCGGAAGCGGGGAGCGGGGACGCGCCGCCGAGGGTGACGCCCCCCATCCCCTTCGGCTTCGATCCGGAGGATCTGCTGCCCGCGGAGCCCATGACGGTGGTGCGCTCGCCATCGCCCGCGATGTTGCTCCGGGCCGCCGCCATCTCCTGTGAAGAGGCCGCGTCGGAGGCACCGGTCCTGGAGGAAGGCACGTCCTTCGCGCCACGCCCCGCGCAGGACGGGCCCGCGCTTCCCAGGGATCCGGCCCGGGAGCTGCTTGCGCTGCTGAAGGAATCGGAGGGAACGCCGCACCAGCCCTCCGTGCCGTGGCCCGAGGCCGTCCCGCCATCGCCCTCCGAAGCCTCGGAGGCCCTGGCGGTGCTGCTCCAGTGCGAGCGATTGGAGCTGGAGCCGGCGGGAGAGTAGCGGCGGTGGGAGCGCGGGCTCACCGCGCGGGTGCGAACGTCGCGTTCGCGCGGGACTATGCTCGCCGGCGTGATGTCCGAACGCCCCCGTTCCAGCACGGTCCTGCCGCGCGCCGCCGGGTCCGACGCCGAGCGCCAGCTGGAAGGGCGCGCGGAGGTCCTCGAGGCGGCGCGGCGTTCGCATTCCGAGCTGGAGCAGGTGCTGTCCCACTGGCGGTGGCGGCGGCGGTTGCTGCGGCGGCCGGAGCTGGTGCCGGAGCTCCTGGCCCAGGAGGAGGCGCTGACGGAGGCGTTGGAGCGCGTGCGCCGTCGCGCGGCGTTGGAGTCCTGGGCCGAGGACACCCCGGTGTTGCGGGAGGCGCGGAAGCTGTTGGCGCGGCGTGAGCGGCTGACCCGGCTCGCGCGGCGCAGGTTGGGGGCGTGGGGGAGGGCCCACCCGGAGGTGTCGCTCGAGGAGGCGCTGACGCGGCTGGAGGACCAGGTGCGGCGGCCCGAGTCCTGGGCGCTGAAGCCGGGCGAGGTGCTGGTCTTCGAGGACGACACCTGGCGACGTCCAGGCCCGGGCCTCGCGACCGTGCCGACGACGTGGGAGCTGCCCCCGCGCCTGGTCATGGGGCTGGGGATCCTCTCCGCGCTCTGCTTCCTGCTCCTGCTCCTCGTGCCGGCTCGGGCCGAGCCGGCGGTGGCGGCGTTCTTCGTGCTGACCGCCCTGGCGCCCATGTCGACGCGGCTCCTGCGCTCGGGCCGGCTGCGGCTCACCAGTGAGCGGCTGCTGTGGGACCCGCTGTTCGGGGCGTTGCAGGGGGTGCGCCTGGGCTCCATCCCCGACGGCGGCGTCCGGCTGGAGTCGTCGGAGGAGCTGTTCGTGGAGGGCGACCGCGTGCTTCGCGCGCGCTCGGTGAAGGGGGCCACGGCGGTCGCCGTGCTGGTGGAGTTGCACCGTCAGCCGCCCCTGCGCGGAGCGGCCCGGTCGGGCGTGCGTTTGGAGCGCATGGCGCTCTTTCCCGCGAAGCTGGGGCGGCGTCGGGGCTTCTGCGTGCTGGGTCCCCAGGGGCTCTCCTTCATTCCAGAAGGGAAGGGCCCGCAGGCCCTGCGGGCCCTCACCGGGGAGCCGACGTCCCTGCGGAAGTTCGACTCCGACCTGGTGCTGGACGCCCTGCGCTGGCTGCCGGAGGCGGAGTTCGACGACTGCGTGATGCGCGTGGTGGAGGCCACCGGAGGCGCGGCCTGGACCCGCGTGGATTCGCGCCACCTGCCGGGGGCGTCGGCGCGGGGGCGGATCCGCATCGAGCACGCGGGCATGACGCTGACCGGCCGGGTGCCGTGGGACCGGCAGGAGACCGTCGAACGGCTCCTGCGGGACTGGCCCCGTTAGCGGTCGGCGGACCCCACTCCACTTCCGGACCCGGGGCTCGTCGAGCCGGGCAATGTCAGCCCCGCGCCGGGATGCATACCGTCGCGAGCGGTGGGCCTTCCTCGACAGCAAAGGACAGACACATGAACCCTGAAAACAAGCCGGGCGCCTCGCACGTGGGAAGAATCTCGGGCAGCTTCCTCACCACTCGGGATGGCACCCAGCTCTACTTCAAGGACTGGGGCCCCCGGAATGGCCAGCCCATTGTCTTCTCACACGGCTGGCCGCTCTCGTCCGACGCTTTCGAGGACCAGATGATGTTCCTGTCGGAACAGGGCTACCGCACCATCGCCCACGACCGCCGAGGGCACGGGCGCTCGTCACAGCCCTGGGGCGGGCACGACATGGACACCTATGCGGACGACCTCGCGGAGCTGACGGCCGCGCTGGACCTGCGCAAGGCCATCCACGTCGGCCACTCGACCGGCGGCGGCGAGGTGGCGCGCTACATCGGGCGCCACGGCACCTCGCGCGTGGCCAGGGCGGTGCTCATCAGCGCCGTGCCGCCCATCATGATCAAGACGGACTGGCACCCCAATGGACTGCCTTTGGAGGTCTTCGACGGCATCCGCGCGGGCGTGCGCAAGGACCGCTCCAGCTTCTTCAAGGAGCTGAGCCTGGCGTTCTACGGCTTCAACCGCCCCGGCGCGAAGGTGTCCGAGGGGCTCCGCGAGAGCTTCGTCCTCCAAGGCCTGATGGCGGGCCTCAAGGCCGAATACGACTGCGTCAAGGCCTTCTCGGAGACCGACTTCCGCGCGGACCTGGCCCGGTTCGACGTGCCCACGCTGGTGATGCATGGCGATGATGATCAGATCGTCCCCATCGACGGGGGCGGACGGCTGACGGCCACGCTCGTCAAGGGCTCGAAGCTCCAGGTCTACCCGGGCTTCAGCCACGGCATGTGCTCGGTCAACAAGGACGTCATCAACAAGGACCTGCTGGCCTTCATCAAGGGCTAGGCCGTGTCTGATGGATGTGGGAGCGCCGGTTGTTGTCTCCGCAAGGAGGCAAGGCGAGATGATGCGCTACGAG